>NZ_JBOFBI010000078.1:0-44181 GCF_051645465.1 Tabrizicola sp.
CGAGCACTTCGTGCACTCCTCGCGAGGTCTTCCCGAGGAGTGCACGAAGTGCTCGACGAGGTGCCCCCAGTCAGGGGTTCGCCTCGATCACCTGGTTCAGCCAGGGCACGAACTTCGAGATGTTGGTATAGGCCGAGAATAGCGCCGTCTCCTCGCACCCCCGACCCTCCATGCCGGTCAGGCCCCAGCTCACGATCCCGGCCTGGATATAGCCGCCACCCTCGACCGGCACGACCAAGGGCCCGCCGCTGTCGCCGTTGCAGCTGGTCTTGCCGCCCTCGAACGTCCCCGAGCAGATCATGTTCTCCGAAACCGGCTTCGGCGCGCGGGCGACAAGCTCGTCCCAGATCGCGTAGGCGTCCGCTTCCGACACCCCCAGGGTCTGTACCGCATAGCCGAACCCCCCGGCCGCATCCTCGGCCCGTGCTTCCAGCATCGCGGTATTGCAAAGTTCGCGGTCCAGGACCTGGATTTCGGCCTGCCTAAGCTCAGCCGAAGCCATCCCGCCTTCCTGCAGACCCCAGCCGGTGACGATGGTCGTGACACCCTGCTGGTTCAGGATATCTCCGTACTCGGCGTCCGGCACCTCGATCGTCTGGTAGGGGACCTGCGGCGCGCGCGACAGCTTGATCAGCGCGATGTCAAAGTCGAACCCGCCCCCGACATAGGACGGATGGCGGAAGACCGCCTCGACCGGGATCAAGTCGCCAGTCCCCTCGGCCAGCTGGTTCGTGCCGACCAGGACCGCAACATCCTGCGGCCAGAGATCGGCGTAGCTGCCGTCGTCCTGCTGCATGTGAACGCAATGGGCCGCCGTCAGGATCCAGCGGTCCATGACCAGCGACCCGCCACAGAACTGGCTTTCGGTCGATACCGGGGCCCCGCCGACCAGAAGCGCCACCTGCCAGGGCCAGGCACCATCCGCCGCAACCTCGCCGCCGATGACCTTGGCCCCGGCCTCGCCCGCTGACTTCGCCCGCTCAGCCTTGGCGCCAGACTTGGCATAGGTGTAGGGCGACGCGATCGCCGGTTCTTTCGGCGTGGCGTAATCCGCCGTCTCTTCGCCCAGAACCGGGGCGGCAAGCGCGCCCACAAGGGCAGCGGCGGACAGGAACCTGAACGTCATTTCAATTCTCCATGGCAACATCGGGGGCGGTCGCCCCGGGTTTCAGGCGCACCAGCTGGCGGATCATGCTAAGCGGCGCGGGTTTTAAGCTAAAGCCCCGGTTTGTGGCCTCGGGGTCCATCCGGCCCTCCAGCCAAAGGCTCATCGGGTCCGGGGTTCCGGCAAAGGCGCGGGTCATTTCGGGTGTCGCCAGGCGCGTCAGGTCAACACGCGGGGCGTCGGGGTCAACCGGCACGGCAAGGACCCAGATTTCCTCCAGTCCCGCCACGCTGCCCTCTTCGATCATCAGGCCCACCCGCACGCTTTCGCCGGGGGCAAGTCGGTTCGCCAGGTTCTGCGTGGGCCAGATCGGCGCGACCCTGAAGTCCGCCGCAAAGTACAGGACCGAGACGTCCTGCGCCTTCCCACCCGTGTTGGTCAGCGTCAGCCAAAGCTGATCGCAAGGGGCAACTCCTTCGGCCGGGTCGAAAGGCGCCGCCACACCGACCTTGTCACACCCCGCTTCAGCCGCGTGGCGTTCCACCGTCATCGCAATCGGCGCTTTCCCGGTCAGGCTGCGCCCGGTCGCCCCCGCCAACACCTCACGCAGCCGCAGACCATGGGCCGCCTGCCCCAGCATCCGCTCCACCGCCTCAGCCGGAGTCTCTCCGGGTTCGGGCCGGATGCGGGGGGTACTGCCCGGCCCTTCCGGGTCGAGCACCCCATCCGCCCCGGCCAGCGCGACCACTCCCTCCGTCAGGATCGGCACCAGATCGGCGTCGGGACCAGCGAGCGGCAGCGCAACCGTCCAAGGCGCATAATCAAACCCGTCCGCCACATCCACCCTCACCGGCACCGCCAGGGTCAAAGGCGCGGGCGGCGGGGCCGAAACGACCTCGGCCCAAGTGGCGCCCTCCGGCACATTGCCCACCAACCGCGCATTGCGCAGAGTCACCTCACCCAAGGTCAGCACCGCCAGCGGCTCCCCACTTGCGGAGTGTTCATAAACCGCAACCTCCGCCCCTTTCGTCAGCCCCTCCAACAACCCAGCAGAAAGGGTCCCTCCCTCAATCAGCATCCGCACGGCACGCGTGCCCTCACCGAAGACCTGCCCCTCCAGCATCGGCCCCTCGCCGTCCGGCATCTGCCGGGCCGGGCCTTGCACCATCGCCTCGGTCGTCGCC
Organism: Tabrizicola sp.; assembly: GCF_051645465.1. GTDB lineage: Bacteria > Pseudomonadota > Alphaproteobacteria > Rhodobacterales > Rhodobacteraceae > Tabrizicola. The sequence goes on from NZ_JBOFBI010000078.1 coordinate 2,290, forward strand.
GCCAGGACCTGAGCCCAGCTGGCCTCGCGAGCGTCACGCAGGGTTTGTGCAAGCCGCAAGGTGAATTCCCCGTGCCATGTGCCATCGGCCATCGGATATTCGAAAGACCGCTGGTCGGACTGCGAGGAGTAAAGGAATACGAACTCGCCGCTCAGCGGCGCCACCGGGTCCCCCGCCACCGGCACAACATCGTCCGGGATACCTAGCGCAGCCTCGTCGATCACCCGCGCCACGCCCTGCCCGGCCACCGCCCGGAACCCGGTCGCGGAATGGCAGGCGTCGATCAGGCCCACCACCTTCACCCCCCGATCCAGCATCCCTTGCGCCCAGACCTGCAGCTCGTCATCCAGGATCGCGTTTTCCACCGCCCCGATGGCGCCCTTCCACCCCGCAGCATCGGCGGGAAGAAGCAGCTCATCATACCCCCCACCCTCATCCCCCGACATATCCGGCGCCTGCGCGCCATGGCCGGAGAAATAGAAGACCACCGTGTCGCCCTCGCCCGAGGCCGCAGCGGCCGCATCCAATGCCGCAAGGATCCCGGCCTTCGTCGGCTCGCCCACAGCGGCACCCTCCGGCACGCCGGTCGGGTCGGTCGTGAGGACCGTCATCCCACCCGCAACCACCCCCCGCACAGCGAGCGTCTCGGCCATCAGACGGACATCGTTCGCTGGGCCTTTCAGATCCGCATCCAGCGTCAGGTAATCCCCCACCCCCACGAGCACGGCCCGCACCTCGGCCCTGGCCGCGGGGGCGGTCAGCAAGGCCGTCGTGGCAAGAAGCGATAGAAGACCCGCGCGCATGATGCGGCCAAGATACCGCCGGGCCAAAACGGAACAAGTGCCGTCCCGACCATGACCGCATTTGTCATGCCCCCCGCCAGCCCAAATTTTTCGCAGAAAAATTGTGGGCTGTCTCAGTTCCCCACAGGCATCACCCGACGCCCGCCCGCCGCGATGCCGTCCTCGATCCGGCCATCCACGTCGTTCCCCGCCAGCGAGGCGAGGAACCCGTTGAACTCCGGCGTCATACGCGTCGCCATCCGACCCGCCTCGATCACCATGTCCACCTGGTCGACCGGAAGCTTCAGCCGCGTCGGCACCGCGTCCAGCTGGTCGCGCATGGCCGTCGGCAGGCTGGCGAAACTCGCCTCGCCCACGAACAGCTTCACGTCCTTGCAGTCCCACCCCGCCGTCGAGCCCCGCAACCGCCGCACCTCGGACAAAGGCAAAGCACAGCGCCATTCGATCAGCTCGCTTTCCCAAAGCCTCAGCTCGCCCCGCATCGAATCGTAGCCCGACCGAGACGCCGCCGCCATCGCGCTTGTCGCGATCGACATCGCAAGGTTCACCCCACCCGGACCTTCGACCTTCCTTGTCCAGTCATAGTCCTTGTCGACCCCGGCATTCGCCACCAGGAACAGCATCCGCTTCAGCTTCACCGCCTCTTCAGCCGTCAAGGGCGCGTAAGGCACCTGCGCCCGCGCCCGTTCCACCGCCAGCCCCGTCGTGCCGAAGTTATCCGTGATCCCCCCGTCCAGAAGCTTCACGAACTTCACTTCCTCGGGGTTCGTATAGCTTTCCAGCGCCCGCGCATGCGCCCGCATCGCCGCCGTCGCTTCGGGGTTATACCGCGCCGCCGTCAGCCAGTCCGGCTCGCGGTAGGTGCACTTGCCCTGATGGGCTTCCAGAACGATCGGCGTGAAGGCCAAGGGAAAGGCCGCCGAGGCCGCAACCGCCTCGGACAGCTTTACCTTCGACAGGTCGGAGCACAGCGCATCAAACGTCTCAGGCGAGAACAGGAATGGCGTGTTGTTCGCCATGTCGGTCGCGTTGATCCAGGTCTTGATGCGGCTCTGCTTCCGCAAGTCCCCGAAGGTGGCGCCCTTGAACAGCGTCTCGTCCAGATAGCGCCCGAAGGTCTCGCGCCCGTTCACCCCCCCGGCGACCCCCTTGATGATCGTCAGCGGGTTCAGCGCCGAGGTCACCATATAGGTCTCGGCATTGGTGATCAGGAACTGCTCGCGAAAGCCCGCAATACCCTCCGGCCCGTAAAGCCCGAACTGCGCCGCCATGACCGACCCGCCAGAGACGCCCGAGACAAGGTGGACATGGTCCAAAAGCCCGTTTGGTGTGCCGGTTTCAACGCCCGCCGCCCGAAGCTCCTCCAGCATGCCATAGGCGAACGACGTCGCCCGCATCCCCCCGCCGGAAAAGGCGAGGCCAATGTAAAGCTCGCCATCCCCCGCGCTCAGCGGCTCGACCAGTGGCGCGTTCTCGCCCTCAAGCGGTTGGTTCTGGGGCTGATTCCAGGGCGCGCAGCCGAAAAGCAGCAGAAGGGGAATAAGCGCGCGCCGCATTGGAAACCCGGAGTTAAAGATCACTCCGATTGCTGAAGCTTCGGCCAGTGGATTTCAAGCACGAATCCACCCGCGCTCTCCGGCAACGTCAGCCGCGCCCCGTGGCGGGCGGCAATTGCCCGGACAAGCGCCAGTCCCAACCCGTGCCCTGTGATCCCGCGGTCACGCTCGGCCCGGACAAACCGCTCGAACGCTTCGCCCCGGATATCGGCCGGAAGCCCCGGCCCGGTGTCAGCGACCCGCATCAGATGGCGCTCGCCCGCATCCTTCAGCGAAAGCGTCAGCTGATCGCCCGCCGCGCAGTACTTGATCGCGTTGTCGAGAAGGTTCGACAGCACCTGCGCAATCAGGTTGCGGTCGCCCAGCACCTTCAGGCCGGGGGCGATGGCGGCACTCGCGACCAGCCCCTTGTCCTCGGCCACGGGCTCGTAAAGCTCCCAGACCTCGGTCGCGACGGCTGACAGGTCCACAGGCACCAATCCCCCGCCCGTCCCCTGATCGGCCTCGGCCCGGCTGATGTCCAGAAGCGAATCGAACATCCGGATCGCCTGCCGCATCTCGGCCTTCAGCTCCGCCGTCAGCTCCTCCTGCCCTTCGATCCGGGAAAGCTTCTGCAGCATCCGGTTCAAGGGCGTGCGCAGTTCATGCGCGATGGTATCGGACAGCCGGTGCGTGGCCCGGTTCAGGTTCTCGATCCGGTCCAGCATCCCGTGGACATGGGTTTCCAGAAGCCCGAACTCGTCATCGCTGCGCGGGCCCGGCAGCCGGGCGTCAAGCGCACCTTCGGCCACCCGGTCGGCCAGGTCGTTCACCCGCCCGATCCGGCCCATCACCGACCGCGCGGCCAGCCAGCCCACGACTCCGCCCGCAACCAGCATCGCCGCCAGAAGCCCCAGCATCCCCCGTCGCATCGCGGCCAGCGTCTCGTCCAGCGGGCGCAACGACCGGGCGACCAGTAGGGGAAAGCCACCCGGCAGTTCGCGCGCGACAGCCAGCCAGCGGGTGTCGGCCTCCGCGAACACCACCGCGCCGTCCACGGTAAAGCCACCGCCAACCGGGGCCAGCCCCTCTGGCCAGGCCGGTCGCGTGCCCGCCAGAACACGGCCGCTCCGGTCCAGAAGAAGGAGCATCTCTTCGCCAGTCGCCGCTGCCGCGCGATAGTCGATGGCCTGCCGCAGCGCGATGATCCGCCGCTGGTCGTAAAGCGCCGCAAGCCCGTCAAGATCGGCGGTCAGAAGGCTCCGCTGCGCCTCCATCAACCGGCTCTCGACCAGCCGGTACTGAAGCGCCATCGCCCCAAGCGAAAGAAGCGTGACTGCAAGTGCCATCATGGCCGCCAGCCGCAAAGTCGCCCTTGCGGCCATTGGCCGGGAAAGCGTCACCCGGCGGCCCCGACCTTCGGCGCGAAGATATAGCCCTCACCCCGCGCCGTCTGGATCGCCTGAGACCCGGCGTCCTCCAACTTGCGGCGCAGGCGACCGACATGGACGTCGACCACATTGGTGCCCGGGTCGAAATGCAGGTTCCAGACGTTTTCCAGAAGCTGCATCCGGGTGACGATCTGGCCTGCATTCCTGGCGAAATAGGTGATCAGCTCGAATTCCTTCGGGCTTACCGCGACATGGTTCCGCTTCACATGCACCGTGCGGGCCTTCAACCTGATCTCCAACTCGCCAAACGCCAGAAGGTCATTGTCCAGAACCTGGATCGTGCCCCGCCTGAGCAGCGCCCTCAGCCGCGCCCGCAGCTCGTCCGGCTCGAAGGGTTTCGGCAGATAATCATCCGCCCCCTTCTCCAGCCCCTCCACCCGGTTCGCAGCCCGCCCCAAAGCGGACAGGATCAGGATCAGCGCGGTCGACCCGCCCGCCCTGATCCTCGCCATCGCTTCCACCCCGTCGCCGCCCGGCAGCATCCGGTCGAGCACGATCACCTTGTAAGGCGTGCTGATCGCAGCCTGGATCCCGGCCTCCAGCGTATCGCAGTGATCCACCGCGCAGCCCAAAGCCTCGACCTCCGCCCGCACCGCAGCCGCGGTCTCGGCGTCGTCCTCAACGATCAGGATGCGTTCGTCCATTCCCATGCCTTCTTTCAGAACACCACCACGTCCGGGTCAAGCACATTTGCCCCGCCAACCGGCCTTACACCCTCCATCGCGCCCCAAGGGTCGAGATAAATGTGCCGCGTCTCGCCTCCCGGAGCCTCCACCAGGATCAGCACCGCCTCGGTGATCTCGTAGGCCTGCAGGTCCACCGTCCCGCCGTTCACCGTCAGGATCCGGTCCCCCTGCGCCAGCCCCGCCATCAGGGCGGGCGAGTTATCCGTGACCGCCGTCACCAGCCCGCCATCCTCCAGCACCACCCCAAGCGCGGCCAACCGGTAGGCCTTCACGACCTCCGGAGCCCCTTGCGATACCTCCCGCAGCCTCGCCCCCAGCCCCTCGGCCTCCGCTTCAAAGGCCAAAGACAGCTCCACCCGCTCGCCATCGCGCAAGATGCCCAGCGTGATCTCTCCCGCCTCAGCAGCCCGCTCCACCGCAAAGGCCAGGTCGCCCGGTTCCGCCAGATCGGCCCCGTCCACCGCCACGACGATGTCGCCCCCCGTCAGCCCCGCCGCCTCGGCCAGCCCCCCCGCTTCCACGCCGTCCACCAGTAGGCCAACAGCCGTCACGCCCAAAGCCTCGGCCACCTGCCGGTCCACCGGACGCGCCCGCAGCCCCAGCTTCGGGAAAGCCGGCAGCGTTTCCTCGACCAGCCCGGTAACGATGACCTCCAGATCCGCCGCGGAAATCGCATACGCGATCCCCACGAACATCCGGCTCCCATCCGCGATCTGGCTGTTCATCCCCAGAAGCCGCCCCTCGGCGTCCACCAGCGGCCCGCCGGACGACCCCGGATTGACCGCCGCGTCGTGCTGCAGCATCCGCAAGGGCACCGTGATCTCCACCTGCCGCGCCATCGCCGAAATCCGCCCCTCGGTCAGCGTGAACTCCACACCCAAAGGCGCCCCCAGCGCAAAGACCTCATCGCCCAGGCCCGGCACCTCAGGCGCCAACGCCAACCCCGAGCGCCCCTCGGCCACCGAGATCACCGCCACATCCCGCACCGCGTCCCGCGCGATCACCAGCGCTACCTCTTCAACCCCATGCCGGTCGACCAGCCGCACCTCCTCGGCCTCGCCCACCACATGCGCATTCGTCACCGCCACCGACCCATCGCCCCACAGGAACGCCGAGCCCAGAAACCGGTCCTCGGCATCCGCACTGTGCACCGTGAACACCCGCTCCATCGCGGCGTCCAGGGGCGAGGCCGATGCAGGCCGAACCAATGCCACCAACGTAATCACCACCAGCACTGCCAGCGCCTCACTCACGAACCGAAGCGGTTGTCTCCGCTTGCGCCCTTTTCCGGCCACCATGATCAAACCTCTGCTTTGCCTCGTTCCGGCCTTGCTACCAGCGCTCCGGATGAAGGGCACATGACAAAGGCCGTCATGTAGAAATCTCGCATTTACAGTCGGTAACGCCCGCCCCATTTTCGGCTCTGACAGAAGCCAGACGAGTCACACGTATGCGCCGCACGCTTATAGCCCTTCTCCTCTCCAGCCTCGCCCTTCCGGCGCTGGCCGAGGCACCCTCGCCCGTGAAGGTGGCCGAGCTTTCCGCCCGGCTTTACGCCCAAGGGGTTGAGGCGGGCGATCCCCTCCTCATCATCTCGGCCGCGAAACTCCGAAAGTCGCTCGCCCCCGTGGCCAGCGACCGCGCCGCAACGGGGGGCGAGACCGTCGAAGGCATGCCCCTGACCTGGGAAGAGATGCTGGCCAGCGCCGAACCCCTCATCGAAGGCGATGACATTCTCCTTGGCCTGATCGATGATCTTCGGGTCGAGACGGACAAAGGCGTCGCCTCCGGTCCGGTCTACAACATCGGCTCGCTCGCGAACGGCCGTGGCGATACCTACCCGCCCATCGAATTCCGCGGCGGCGAGTATGCCGAGGTCTATGTCGAGGCGAAGGCCGCAACCAACCTCAACCTCAGCATATACGACGACAAGGGGCGGCTCGTTTGCTCCGACACCGATATCTCCCACATCGCCTATTGCGGCTGGACCCCGGCGCAGCCCGGCAACTTCACGCTGAAGGTGGAAAACAAGGGGCCAGCGTCCGCCTCCTACGCGTTGATGACCAACTGATGCTGCGCGCGCTCCTCACCTCAGCCCTGTGCCTCGCCGCCCTGCCCGCCTTGGCGCGCGAGAACCATGCGCTCCTGATCGGCGCGAACCAGTATCAGAACCTTGAGGAGCGCTGGTGGCTGAAGGGCCCCGCGAATGATGTGCAGCTGGTGGCGACCTACCTGACCACCCAGGCCCCCGTTCCCTTCGCGGCGGACAACGTGACCGTCCTGACCGACGGGGTCGACGGCTACACGGCCCCCACGCTGGGCGCGATCCGTACCGCTTTCGCCGACCTGACCGCCAGGGTCCAGCCCGGCGACTTTGTCTACCTCCACTTCTCCGGCCACGGCACACAGGCGCCCGCGCTTGACCCCGCGACCGAGCTTGACGGGCTGGACGAGCTTTTCCTCCCCGTCGACATCGGCCCTTGGTCCGACCAGATCGGCGCGGTGGAGAACAGCCTCGTCGATGACGAAATCGGCGCGCTGATCGACGGGCTCCGCGACAAGGGTGCAAACGTCTGGGCCGTCTTCGACAGCTGCCATTCCGGCACCGTCACCCGCAGCCTTGATGGCTCGGACGAAGAGGTCCGCACCCGCCAGCTGCCGCCCGGCGCCTTGGGGATCGATCCCGCCACGGTCGAGGAGGTCACCACCCGCTCCATCGGCGACCCGCGTGAGGGGGCCGAGGCGCCCTTCGACGCGGGAGAAGGCGAGGGCAGCTTCGTCGCCTTCTTCGCCGCCCAGACAAACGAAGTGACGCCCGAAAAGAACCTGCCCAAGGGTAAGCCCGACCGCAAACCGCAGGGCGTCTTCACCTGGACGCTGATGGAGGTTCTGGCCGAATACCCCGGCGCTACCTACGGCCAGATCGGGCAGGAAGTCCTCCGCCGCTATTCGGTCAAGAACCTGGCCAAGTCGACACCCCTTTTCGAAGGCGACCTCGACCAGGTGGCCTTCTCAGGCGAAGCAGGCGCACGCGTGGCCCAATGGCAAGCCGAGGTGACCGAGGCCGGGATCAGCATCCCCGCCGGTACGCTGCACGGATTGTCGGAAGGCGCGACCCTTGCCGTCATGGCCAGCGCGGCGGATGCCGACGACGCAGCCCTTGGCTTCGTCCAACTGACCAGCGTCGAAACCTTCGCCTCGACCGGCGAGCCTGTCGAAGTGGACGGCAAGGCCTTGCCCGCAGACCTGCCCAAAGGCGTGACCCTCCGCCAGCTTGACGAAACGCTCGATTTCACCCTGACCGTGGCCCTCCCCCCCGCAGGCAGCGCCCCCGCTGACACGCTTCTTGCCGCGCAAGCTGCGCTGGCGGATGCCGCAGGCCCTCGCCTGATCTTCGTCCCCGACAGCGAAGAGGCCGACCTCCGCCTCGCCGTCCTGCCCGACAGCCCGCGCCCGGACGCGATCTGGGTCCTCCCCGCAACTGGCCTGGTCGAGGATTTGGCCTCGACGCCCTCCGTCTCGACCGCCGACAAAGACGGCGCGACGCTAGCGGCCACGCTGGCAGACACGCTCACCACAATGGCCCGCGCGCAAAACCTGCTGAAACTCGGCGCGGCGGTGGGGACCGGCACTCTCGACGTCGAGGTCGAACTGCTGACCCGCACCCCCGAAGACCGTACCCTGCGGCCCCTGCCGTTCGCCCCCGTACCAACCCTTCTGCCCGAGGACGAAGTCCATGTCCTGGCCCGCAACAACACCGACGGGCCGGTCGACGTGAATGTCCTCTACATCAGCGCGGACTGGTCGATCAGCCACTGGTTCTCGGGCCGCCTGCAGCCGGGGGACGAGCTGAAGAAGGGCCTCTTCAAGATTTCCGACAACGTTCTGGGTCAGGAACGGATGCTGGTCGTGGTGACCCCCGCCAAACCGCAAAGCCCGGTCGAGGATCTTTCCTACCTCGCCCAGGACGCGCTCGACGTGACGCGCAGCATCGGTGGCTCGGCCTTCGACAATGCGCTGGCCGAGGCGGGCTTCGGGGTCACCACCCGCGGCGCCGTGGCCCTGTCGGACGAGGGCGAAGACACCGGCCCCGCACCAGCTATCCTGCAACTGGAACTTAGGACAGTGGCAGCCAACTGAAACAGAAAAGGTTTAGGCTTCCCTAACGAATTCGTATAATTATTTGAAATATAATGATAAAACTGGGCGTAACTCAGCGTTACGGCCAGCCCCGATCAAAGCACCTCGCTCAGCTTCACCGTCCGCCCCTCAGCCACCGACTTCAGCGCCGCCTCCGCCAAGGCCAGGGCCAGCAGCCCATCCTCGCCCGAAGGGCTCGCCTTGGCCTTCCCTCCCATCGCCTCGATGAAAGCCCCGATCTCGGCCGCGTAGGCCTCGGTATAGCGGGTCATGAAGAAGTCATGGAGCGGCGGCCGGGTATACCCCGCCCCTGTCGCCACCTCGATGCTGACCGGCCGCTGGTTCTCGGCCGCCGCCATCCCCTTCGACCCATGCACCTCGATCCGCTGGTCATACCCATACGTCGCGCGGCGGCTGTTCGAGATGACCGCCATCTTCCCCGACCCCGTCCGCAGCATCACCTGAACGGAGTCGCTGTCCCCCGCCTTCCCGATCGCCGGATCGACCAGCACCGACGCCATGGCCGACACCTCCGCCACTTCCTCACCCAGCAGGAATCGCGCCATGTCGAAGTCATGGATCGTCATGTCCCGGAAAATCCCCCCCGACCGCGCGATGTAGTCCAGGGGCGGCGCGCCGGGATCACGGCTGGTGATCACCACCATCTCGACGGTCCCTACGCTCCCCTTGTCGATCTCCGCCCGCACCGCGCGGAAATGCGGGTCGAAGCGGCGGTTGAACCCGACCATCAGCGTCCCCTTCTGGGCGCGGACGACCTCAAGACACTGCTTCACCCGGGCCAGCGACAGATCGATCGGCTTTTCACAGAAGACCGCCTTCCCGGCCTTCACGAACTGCTCGATCAGGTCGGCATGGGTGTCGGTCGGGGTGCAGATCACCACCGCGTCAATATCCTTGGCGGCGGCGATCTCATCGATCGACCGCACCGCGCAGCCATACTGGCTGGCTATCGCTTCTGCCGCCGCAGGCATCGCATCGGACACCGCCACCAGCTTCGCGCCGGGATTGCCGGTCACTGCCCTGGCGTGAACCTTCCCGATGCGCCCGGCACCCAAAAGCCCGAACCTGATCGTCATGACGTCTCCTTGCTCCGGGTGTTCCTTGTCCCGGTTGTGTTTCGTTTTGGTCTGCATATCCCGATATCAGGCATAGGCGGTGTCGGAAGCACCCTTCACGCCCGTGATGTAGGACACGATGTCGTTCCCGTCGGTCTCGTCCCGCTTCAGCGACGCAACGATCCGCCCGCGCCGGAAGACCACGATCCGGTCCACCAGATCGAAGACCTGACGCAGGTTGTGGCTGATCAGGATCATCGGGATGCCCCGCTCTTTCAGGCCCCGGATGATGTTCTCGACCTGCCCGGTTTCCTGCACCCCGAGCGCAGCGGTCGGTTCGTCCATGATCACCAGCTTCGACGCAAAGGCCGCCGTCCGCGCAATAGACACGCACTGCCGCTGCCCACCCGACATGTTCCGGATCGGGTTGTCGATGTTCGGGATCTTCACCGCGGTCTTCGTCAGGGCATCCAGCGTCCGGTCCCGCATTGTCTTGCGGTCAAGCCAGCTGAACGGGCCAAGCTTCCATTTGAAAAGCTCTCGCCCCAGGAACAGGTTCGAGGGCACATCCAGATCGTCAGCCAGCGCGAGGGTCTGGAACACCGTCTCGATCCCGGCTTCCCGTGCTTCAAGCGGTCCTTTGAAATGCACCGGCTGGTCGTCGAAGAATATCTCGCCGCCCGTGCGCTGCTCGACCGCCGTAACCTGACGCACGAAGGTCGATTTGCCCGCGCCGTTGTCGCCCACGACGGCGACATGCTCACCCTCATGCAGGACGAAGTTCGCGTCTTCCAGCGCATGCACGCCGCCGTAGTGCTTGGTCAGGCCGCGGGTTTCGAGGATGATCTTTGACATCGTTCCTAGCCCCTTGCCCGTTGCCGCTGGCGCCACTGGTCCAGCACCACCGCACCAACGATGATCGCGCCCTTCACCATCTCCTGATAGTAGGCGTCAAGCTTGATCGACGTGAATCCCGAGATGATGACCGAAAAGATCGCGGCCCCGAGCACGGTGCCGATGATCGATCCCCGTCCTCCGGCCAGCGAGATGCCACCGATGACCGCCATGGCAATGGCGTCAAGCTCGTACATCATTCCCATGCCGGCCTGCGCCGTGAGGTTCTTCGAGGTCAGAAGAATGGCCGCAACGGCGGCAAGCACCCCGGCGATCGCATAGACCAGTACCTTGTGCCGGTCGACATTGATCCCCGACATCCGCGCCGCCGCCTCGTTCGACCCGATCGCATAGCTGCGCTTGCCGTAAAGCGTGTAGGTCATGATCAGGTGAAACAGCACCGCCAGCGCCACAAAGATCACTGCGGGGTTCTGGCCGTCCCAGCTGAGAAGACCGAAAGTCATCGTGCCCAGGATGTCCCCATTGGCAAGGCTGCCGTACTCCACCGTCGGGAAGCTGACCGGCTGACCGTTCGACCACCACCGTGCAGCACCCCTGGCCGACACCATCACGCCCAGCGTGGCGATGAAGGGTGGGATTTTCGTGTAGGCGATCAAAAGCCCGTTCACGAGACCCGCGAACAGCCCGCAGGCGAGGCCCACGACGATAGGCACGATCACCGGCAGGTCCATCGCCCAGTCGCCGAAGATCGCCTTCGGGTTCGGGTTACCGTTGACCATCGCGGTCTGGGCAAAGCTCATCACGATCATCGCCGTCGCGCCCACGATCGAGCCCGACGACAGGTCGATCCCGCCGATGATGATGACCTGCGTCACCCCAAGCGCAATGATCCCGATGATCGCGACCTGCAGGATCATGATGTCCAGCCGCTGCTGGTTGAAGATCGCGTCGACGTTGTCGCGCATGTTGAAAAGGAAAGAGCCGCCCTGGAGGCGGTTCAGTATCTCGAAGATCACGACGATCAGGACCAGCGCACCGAAGACATTCCATTCAGGCGCGCGCGTCCTCTTCGCCGGATCGTACTTCAGGCCGCCAAGCCCGTGGGTCGCTTGTGCCAAGGCGCGTTCCTCCCCCGAGTTTCCGCTCGTATAAGCCTGGTTGTGGCTGCCGATTGCAGCGACGCAAAAGCGGGGCGGCCAGAGCCGCCCCGTATGTGATCCCGAGACGCTGCCTAGTTCTTCGCCAGGTAGTCAGCCATATTCGCCGGGGTCACCAGTTCGAACGGCACATACACCTTCTGTTCGACCGTCTCGCCCGCGGCCAGCTTCACGGCCGCATCAAGCGCGCCGCCACCCTGCGCTGCTGCATTCTGGAACACGGTGATGTCAAGTTCACCCGCCTGCATCGAGGCCAGCGCATCCTGCGTCGCATCCACACCCGAGACGATGACCGAGGCCATGTCGATACCGGCGGCCTTCATCGCCTGAAGTGCGCCGAGCGCCATCTCGTCGTTGTTGGCAAGTACGCCATCAAAGGCGGTGCCGGTCGACAGCCAGTTGGTCATCAGGTTCTGGGCTTCGTCCCGGCTCCAGTTCGCAGTCTGCTGGTCGATGACGTTGATCTTGACGGCGCACTCTCCGGCCTCGATCACGTCGTAGTAGTTCTGCGTGCGCTGCACCGCTGCCTGGTTCGACAGCTGGCCCTGCATGACATAGACGCCGACTTCGGTCTTGCCGGCTGCTGCCCACTGGTTGCACTGCTCGATAAAGCCCTGCCGGGACGATTCGGCTTCGTTCGAGGCGACGAAGGCCTGGTTGTCGGGCAGGGTGTCGACGTTGATCGGCTGACGGTTCACATAGACGAGCGGCACGCCCGCGGCAGCCGCGGCATCGGTCATCGCCTGCGTGGCCGACGTGTCGACCGGGTTCACGATGATCGCATCCACGCCCGAGGCGATGAAGTTGTTGATCTGGTCCAGTTGCTTGGCAACGTCGTCCTGCGCGTCTTCGATCTGCACCGACAGACCGGCCGCATCGGCCTGGGCCTGGATGCCGTTGCGAAGAACGGTCAGGAAGTTGTCGTCAAAGCGTGCCATCGACACGCCGATGCCTTCAGCCATTGCAGTGGTCGACAGCAACGAAGCAAAGCCAGCAGCGATTAGGGTCTTCTTCATGGGTCACTCCTCCCAGTGATTGCCCGCTGTACGCTACAACGGGTTCAGTTTTCATTTCGTCCGATTGCGCCTCCCAGCACGGTTCGGACGACTCGATCAGCCTGCGCAATGAGACTGAGGAGTTGGATGTGGGCCGTCAACCGATTTTTGCAACCGGTTGCAAAGCCTGCAATCCGCCCTCGGTTCACCCCAAGGTTCACGGCTTTCTGGCCCAAGGGTGCCGCGGGTCATGCCACGACCTTGGCGATGAGATCCATGCTTGCCCTCAGTGCATCGGCGGGGTCGGCCAAGGCATGAACGACCGGAGAAAATGCCTCGAAAGAACACGGTCCGTCCCAACCGGCCGCCTGCAGTGCCGCGATCTGTTCGACGTTGCCCAGCCTGTCCCCTTGCGTGACCAGAACGCGATGCGGATCGCGCATCTCGGCCACGCTGACCGTCTGGTCGGTGACGCCAGAGATGTGAACGATGCCGGTATGATCCGGGAAGATCGGCCCGCCCGGCGCCAGCGTGTGGTGAAAGGTGTCGTGGACCAGCTTGAAGCGGCTCTTGCCGCCCACGGCTTCGATCGCCTCGACGGCTTCGGCCTTGTAGCGCAGCGCACAGATTTCAAAGCCCAGAGGTTCGACCATGCCGATCAGGCCGTGGTCGTCCAGCATCGGCCTCAGTGCCTTCAGCGCAACACGCAAAGCCGCCTGGCGTTCGCCGTTGCCCATGCCAAGGTTGTCGTTGCGCGGGATCAGGCTGACCGCTTCGGCACCGGCGGCCTTTGCGATAGTCATCAGTGACAGCGCTTCGTCCGCCTTGTCTTCCGACCAGTCGTTGAAGCGCTTCACTTCGGCCAAGGCCAGCAGACGAAGCCCGTTCTGCCGCACAAAGGCCCCTGCCGCGGCGGGGTCCATGCCGTCAAACAGCGGCTGGGGCAGATCGTTCCGCACTTCGATACCGACGCAGCCGAGCTTCGATGCCAGCGCCACAAGCTCATGGAACGACAAGCGCGCCACAGTCATGTGGTTCAGTGCGAACTGCGGCATCCCGGGCATCCCCTAAACCTTGGCGGCGTTACGGGGTGGACCTTCTGCAGCGCTTTGCCACACGTCAACCGGCACATGGGCCGAACGCATCATTCCTGACGAACCGACATCTGATCCTGTGATGCTATTTCGTCAAACCGACTCGGACAAGTAGAGGTCCGGCTGCAGGAAGTGTTGTCCCTGCACGGTGGCCATGCCCTCGACAACCGCCTCCGAAGCAAGGCGGACCAGATCGTCGCAAAGCCGCTGCAAGGGCGTGCCGATCACCATGGTGACATGCCGACTGATCAGCGCCGCCCGGCTTTCCGGCGTCAGTTCGTTGACCACAAGGGCGACCTCACCCGGCTGCCGCGCCTCGCGCACGGCGGCAATGGCGCCCTCCATCCCGCCCCCCGCGCAATAGATGCCGCGCAGATCGGGGTGACGGCCAAGCAGGTCCAGCGTCGCCTCGTAAGTCAGCTGGCGCGTCTCAAGGTTGATCAGCGTGTCCAGCACCTGAAACTGCGGGGCATGTTCCCGCAGATAGCTGCGCACCCCGGTTTCGCGCAGTTCATGCCCGTGCCAGCGGTAGCCACCAACGAAAATCGCAACCTTTCCAGCATGATGCGCCGCCGTAGCGATCATATGGGCCGCGATGCGCCCGACCTTGAGGTTGTTCAGACCAAGGTAGTTCTGCCGCACCCCCTGCGCAAAGTCGTTGAGCAAGGCAAAGCAAGGTATTCCCTTTGCATTCAATCGCATGACCGCTTCGGTGACTTCCGGATGCGTGACGGCGGTCGCCGCGATCGCGTCAACGCGCCCCGCCATCCCCTCCATCAGGCTGGTGAAGTCCTTCGGAGACTGGGACGTCGCAAAAGCCACCTGCAGGGTTGCCCGCACGCCGATGGCCTGGGTCACCGCGCGCTCGGCCACGGTCTTGAATTCCTGGTAGAAGGCCTGGCGTTCCTTGTGCAGGACCATCCCCAGCCGAAGTCGCGGCAAGTCCGCGTGGACCCTTTGCCCGATCAGCGGCGCCGCGTGATAGCCGATCAGCCGTGCCGCCTCATAGACCTTGCGGGCGGTATCCTCACGCACCTTCTCGCGCCCGTTCAGCACCCGGTCGACAGTCGCGGTCGAGACGCCTGCCTCACGCGCAACATCATGGATCGTCGGTCTGTTGGCCATATCTTCCTGACGAAAAACAATCATCTCATGCTTCAAGCATGATGGATCATGACGAAACCTTCAAGTACAAGGCTAGCCGATCCGCCCACCCCGCCATTATCCACAAGATGAGGCGGGATCAGGCAGCGGCCCCAAGGCCGGAGCATGTCAGGAGAGGCAAGATGGGTCAGCGCGACTATAACCCCTTCGGCACCGACGCACGCCGCGCGGTCGAAAGCGGGCTTACGGCGGCGGAGTGGTACCACACCGAAGTCCCACGCAAGGTGATGAAGGATCTCATGGCCCGCAGCGACGGCCCCGCCATCCGCGACACGATCCTCCTTTACGGCGCGATGATCCTTTTTGCCGGCATCGGCATCGCGCTCTGGCCGACCCTCTGGTCGATACCGTTCTGGCTCGCCTACGGCGTCCTCTACGGCTCGGCGTCCGACTCGCGCTGGCACGAATGCGGCCATGGCACCGCCTTCCGCACGCCCTGGCTGAACAACGTCGTCTACGAAATCGCCAGCTTCATGATCATGCGCAACTCTGCCACCTGGCGCTGGAGCCACGCCCGCCACCATTCCGAGACCTACCTCGTCGGCCGCGACCCCGAAATCGCCGTCATGCGCCCGCCGGAACTGGCCAAGCTGATCGTCAACTTCTTCGGCGTGATGGATGTGCTGCGCTTCATCCCCGTGATCCTGCGCAATGCCGTCTCGGGTCCCACACCCGAGGAAAAGACCTTCGTGCCGGAAAGCGACTGGCCGAAGGTCCGGAAGGTCGCAATCGTCCATGTCACGATCTACTCTGTGACCATCCTGTCAGCCATCGCCTGGGGCTCGCTCCTGCCCCTTATGCTGATCGGCCTGCCCAGGATGTACGGCGCCTGGCACCACATCATGACCGGCCTCCTGCAGCACGGGGGCCTCGCCGACAACGTCGTCGACCACCGGCTGAACAGCCGCACCGTCTACATGAACCCGATCAGCCGGTTCATCTACTGGAACATGAACTACCACGTCGAACATCACATGTTCCCGATGGTGCCCTACTACGCCCTGCCCCGGCTGCACGAGGTGATCAAGGACGACCTGCCGCCCCCGAACCGCTCCATCACCGACGGCTTCCGCGAGATGTGGCCCGCGATCAAGCGTCAGGTCCTGAACGAAGACTACTTCGTCAAGCGCGCGCTGCCGCCCACTGCCAAGCCCTACCGCGAAGACTTCCACCAGTACGTGCCGGGGATGACTGCACCTCGGGCCGCCGAATGAGGGAACCATGCCCCGGATCGATACGATGGTAGAGGCCGGGGCCACCGCTGCCCGCTTAGGCAGCAGGCCCCGCAGGCCCTATACACCACCGCCGGTTTCGGATACTGGCCCCGAACGGTCGAGATTCCGGAACTGTGGGCGAGGGGGCCCGCACCAAAGGGACACGGGCCGTTTGGCTTGAACGGGCGCAATGCGCGCTCCTCCTTTGGAAAGACATCCATGACGATTGAGAACGTGGCCACGCCGCTGGCGAAGGCTTTGGCGGACAAGGGCTATGAAAGCCTGACCGCAGTACAAGAGGCCGTGCTGGCCGAAGGCGTGGCGGGCCGCGATGCGCTGGTCTCGGCGCAGACCGGGTCGGGCAAGACCGTGGCCTTTGGCCTTGCGGTCGCGCCGGAAATCCTGGGCGGACAGGATGTCCTCCTTTACGCCGACAAGCCGATTGCCCTGGCCATCGCGCCGACGCGCGAACTGGCCCTGCAGGTCGCGCGTGAGCTGGAATGGCTCTACGCCGGTGCCCAGGCCAAGCTTGCCACCTGCGTCGGCGGCATGGACTACCGCACCGAACGCCGGGCCTTGGAGCGCGGCGCACATATCGTCGTCGGCACTCCGGGCCGTCTCCGCGATCACATCGAACGCGGCTCGCTCGACCTTTCCGGCCTTCGCGCCGTGGTGCTGGACGAAGCGGATGAGATGCTTGACCTTGGCTTCGCCGAGGACCTGGAATTCATCCTCGCCGCCGCACCGCCCGAACGCCGCACCCTGATGTTTTCGGCCACCGTGCCGAAGGAAATCGAAAAGCTCGCAGGCGAGTTCCAGAAAGACGCCCTCCGCATCGTCGCGCAAGGCGAGGCGAAGCAGCACGTCGATATCGAATACCGCGCCTATAGCGTGGCCGTCCGTGACCGCGAGCACGCGATCTTCAACGTCCTGCGCTTCTATGAGGCCCGGACCGCCATCGTCTTCTGCAAGACGCGGGTGAACGTGAACCACCTTCTGGCCCGCATGGGCAACCGCGGCTTCCAGGTCGTGGCGCTTTCGGGGGAACTATCCCAGCAGGAACGTACCCACGCCCTGCAAGCCCTGCGCGATGGCCGCGCGCGGGTCTGCATCGCGACCGACGTCGCCGCCCGCGGCATCGACTTGCCGGGGCTGGAGCTGGTCATCCACGCCGACCTGCCGTCGAACTCTGAAACGCTCCTCCACCGGTCGGGCCGGACCGGCCGGGCCGGAAAGAAGGGCGTCTCGGCACTGATCGTGGCGCCCGCCGAGTTCAAGAAGGCCCAACGCCTCCTCTCTGGTGCCAAGGTCGTCGCCGAATGGGGTGCCGCCCCCGGCGCCGATGACGTCCAGGCCAAGGACGACCTTCGGATCCTGGAACACCCCGCCCTGACCGCGCCCCTTGGCGACGATGCGGGGATCGCGGGCGATCTTCTGGAGCAGTTCGGGCCCGAGGCGCTTGCCGCCGCTTTCGTCCGCCTCTGGCGCGAAGGCCGCTCGGCGCCCGAGGTCCTGTCGACCGACCTGCCCGTTCCGCCGCCCTCGGCCCCGCGCGAGCGTGGCGAGTTCGGTCCCTCGGTCTGGTTCCGCGTCTCGGTCGGCCGCGCTGGCCGGGCCGAGGCGCGCTGGCTTCTGCCGAAGATCTGCGACGCCGGCAGCATCGCCAAGGACGGCATCGGTGCGATCCGGGTGCGCGAGGATGAAACCTTCGTCCAGATCGCCGAGCCGCTGGCCCCCCGCTTCGGCACCCAGATCGAGCTCGACAAGGGCCTCGTGATGGAGAGGGTCGAAGGCGAGCCCGATTTCGACAAGCCCCGCTTCGTGCGCCCTGAACGGGCCGAACGGCCCGAGCGCCGGGAGCGGAGCGAGAAGCCCGCCTATAGCCCCAAGCCACCTCGGGTGGTCGAGGACGGCGAAGCAGAGGCCCCTCGCCGCGAATACGCTCCGAAGCCCAAGGCGAAGTACGAAGATCGCCCGCGCGTAACACCCGCCGAGGCCCGGCCCGACTGGAAGGACAAGCGCGACGAGCGACCCGTCGCCCGCACCGACGACCGTCCAGCCCCCAAGCCCTACGCCGACCGCGCCCCGCGCCCGGCGGGCGAGACCGACGACCGCCCGAAAAAGCCGCGCTGGTCGCCCGATCAGAAGTCGGCCCCACGGTCGACGGGCTACAAGAGCCACGGCGGGTCACCCGACAAGCCTGGCCGCGCGACGGGCTACAAGAGCCATGCAACCGAGGGTTCCAGCTTCAAGCGCCGCGAGGACGGCGACCGGCCTAAGCCCGAGGGCTACAAGCCCCGAAGCGAAGGTTACAAACCGCGCGAAGCGGGTGACCGCCCGGCGAGGAAGCCTTACGCCGCGAAAACCGAAGGCTACGCACCGCGGGCGCCACGGGAAGACGGGGATCGGCCTGCCCGGAAACCCTATGCCCCGAAAGCCGAAGGCTACAAACCGCGCGAGGACGGCGACCGTCCGAAAAAGACCTACGCCCCCAAAGGCGACGAGGCGCGGCCTTTCGTGAAGCGGGATGGTCCAGGCAAGCCCGGCGGGTTCAAAAGCCACGCGGCAGGGGGCAAGAAGCCCTTCGACCGCAAGCCCTCGGACAGCCCGCGCCCGACCAAACCCAAGGCCGATGCGCGCGACACCTCCAAGCGGTTCGTCCCGCCCAAAGCGCCGAAACGGTAGGGGGCCGTACGCCCCCTCACGCCCTCCCGGTCCGACTCGCGCGGGTTGGTTAACGCGCGAAAACCGAGACGCGGGCCGAGACGGAAACAAGATGAAACCAAGACGGGACCAAGATCACTAACCTGTTCGAAAAGTGCAAGAATTAAGCAAGCGTTCCCAAGAGGTTGGGAGCGCTTGCGCCACCCCTTGCGTGACCCTTTGAGATTGCCCGTTCACACTTCGTCAACCAGACCGCGCGGCGCCTGAAACGCAACGCCCCAACCTGGCAGGTGGGGCGGGGTCTCACCCGCTTCGATGTTGGACGATCACGCTAGAGAAGAATGGTGCCGGTGAAGGGACTCGAACCCCCGACCCCATCATTACGAATGACGTGCTCTACCAGCTGAGCTACACCGGCATTCTTCTCTGGCGCGGGGGAGCCTTTAGCACCGCGACATCGCAGTGTGTAGCCCTAATTTGCGCGCCGCGCGATCTCATCCGGCGGCAACTGCTCCCCCGCCTGATCCGCCAGCTGCGGTGCAGGTCGCGCCTCCATCAACGGCAGAAGGTCGGCGAGGGCTGACGAAGCGGCAGTCGTGGCAGGCGGCTCGCGCCATGAGAGCGTATCGAAACTGCCGCAATTGTCACATACCGGGTGCCAGCTGCCATGGATCGCATGGCATTTGTCGCAGACCCACTGCGGCCCCCGCGGCGCTGCGATAGCCTTCGCGATCAGCTCGCGCACAACAGTGTCCTCTGCACCCTCGCCGCGGGCGATTGCCGCAAGAATCGCCAATGATCGTTGGGTCGGATGGCGCGTTGCCAGATCGTCCAGAGCCCGGCGCGCACCGGGAAAATCCTCGGCAGCCACCATCAGTTCGGCCAAAAGCTGTTTAGATTCATCGCTGTCGGGACGTGCATTCGTCAGCGTCCGAAAACGTTTCAGCCGCTCCTGCGGACCCTCCTCCGGCTCGATCTCGGCAAACGCCGCCGCCAGATCGGGATGCGGCATCACCTCCCAGGCCTTCTTCAACACCCGCGTCGCGTTCTTCTTGTCACCCTTCGCGACATACCCCCGGGCGGCCAGGGCAGCGGCGGGTATCAGATCCGGCGACAGCTTGTTGGCCTCGATCGCCGCCTCACGGGCCTCGATGCTGGCCTCTTCGTCGATCACCGTCCGTGCCTGCTGCAAGGCCAGCACCGCATCGCGCCGGCGGTAGACGTCTTTCGGGAGGGTCCCGGCCTTCAGCTTGGCGCCAAGCGTCGCCCGCGCACCCGACCAATCGCCCGCATCCGACTGAAGCTTCAGCAGAATATCCTGTGTCTCAGCATGCTTCGGACGCAGCTCGAACGCCTTCTCGGCCAGCTTCAGCGCAACGTCCCGGTCCCCGTCTATCAGCTTCTGCTGCAACAGTCCCCGTACCCCGACGAACCTTGTCGCGTCGTCCTTGAGAAGCGTCTTGTAGGCTTCCGTCGCCCGCTTGCGATCCCCCGCCGCCTCAGCCGCCTGAGCAACCAGAAGCGTCGTCAGTTCCGGCTTGCCCAGAAGCCGCTCGGCGCTTTGCGCCCGGGTCAGCGCCAGCCGCGCCTCCCCCGAGGCCAGGGCCATCATCCCCTCTGACAGCGCCCGATAGCCCTTCCGTTCCCGGTTGCGGTCGAAGTACCGGGAAATCGCGGTTTCATCGCCGTTCAGGAACCGGAACGTCGCGCCAAGAAAGCCAAGGATCTTCAGCGACAGCCAGACGACCACGAACAGAAGCACCGCCAGCACCGTGGCCTGCACCGGGCCGATGGTGAACTCCCAGCCCGCGACAGTGATGCGCATCGCCTCGCCGGTTTCAGAAAGAAGCCCAGCCGCAAAGGCCAGCGCCGCGATCGCCACTACAAACAGAATGACCTTTGTCAGCGACCAGAGCATCATTCCCCCCCAGTCGCCTGACCTGCCGCCTGCAAGGCCGCAGCCGCGGCCAGATGTGCCTGGGCCTGGGCAATCCAGCCGTCCAGCGGGGCCTTCACCGCCGCGTCAAGCGGCGCAAGTTCGGCCACTGCATCGGCCACCCGGCCTTCAGACAGCGCGAATTCAGCCCGCGAAAGAACGGCGTCGGCCCCGTCGCCCTCTTGCGGAGTCAGCGGCCGTGCCTCGGTCTGCGACGCAAGGAAATCCACCAACCGGTCGCCCCAGCCATCCTCGGGGCTGATGTCGCGCGCAACCTGGAGCGCGTCGCGTGCCGCGTCCGGGAACCCGGCCTGCAACGAGGCCAGCGTCGGTACTCCTGCATTCGCCAGCGGGGCCAAGGCCTCGGTCAATGCCGTATCTCCCACGGCCTGTAATTCAGCAGCAAAAGGCGCCCCCGATGCGACAGCGTCACCCAGCGCATCCAGCGCCGTCTGGCGCGCCGCTGCGTCCGCCGCCGCTTCTGCCTCGGTCGCGCGGGCCGTAGCGGCGGCCTCGGCCTCATTCAGCCTTGCAAGGGCGGCGTCGAGCTTTTCCTGCAGCGCGGGGTCCGATCCCCCATCTGGCAAAGCAGCGATCTTCCGCTCCAGCTCGGCCAGCTTGGCGGTCAGGGCGGCGGTCGATGCAGCGCCATCCGATGGCATCGCTTCGATCACCGCAAGCCGCTCGGCAAGCGCGTCGACCGCTGACAGGTCCGGCGGCTCGGGCGGCGGGGTTGCCTCAAGCTTCGCCACGCGTCCGGCGACCGAGGCAATCTCACCACTGATCCCGTCCAGCGCCGAGGCCTGCTGTGACCCCAGTTCCTCCAGTTGCGCGGAGAGGGCAGCCAGGTCTGCCGAAGCGTCCTGCACCGCAAAGCCGAAGACATTGAAATGTGACAGCGCAAATCCACCCAAAGCTGCCAGTGCGCCACCCAAAAGCGGCCCCATCACGCCGGGATTGCGCGACGGCGGCGGGGGCGGCGGAGGAAGTGGCGGGTCGGGAGGTGGCGGCTCAGGGGGCTCTTCCACTGCCGCCAGAGGATCTGCCTCAGCGGACACAACACTGTCAGGCTCTGCCAAGACGGCATCGGCCTCAGGTTTGGGGTCCTTGCGTCTGGTCATCCGGCGGCCCTTTCCGTCTCTGGGCTAACCTAAGCACTCGTGACCCCCAGGTTCAAGGCAGCGAGACGGCGGCAAGCAGCTTCCCGACCGCTTTCAGGATGCTCTCGGCATCGGGCTCGTCCGCGATCACCAGCGCGCTATGTGGCACCGCCGCAGCGGCTTTGGCAACCTCGGCGCTTATCACCGCGATGTGCAGGCTCGCCCGGGCCTCGGGCGGCAAAGCCTCGATGAAAAGCGCAGCGCTCCGGGGCGAGAAAAGCGGCAGGATCACATCGCCCGACGCCCGCAGAAGATCAGCCCCTTCGGCACTAAGTGCTTGCGGCGCTTGCCGATACACCACCAGCGACTGGGTCCCTATGCCGACGGAGTTCAGCCGTTCCGCCACATCGCCGGTCGTATCTTCCCCCCGCAGATGCAAGAGACACCCAAAAGGCCGATCAGCCGCAATGCCGGCAACAAGCGCATCTGCATCCTTGTATGCCGAGCGTACATCAAACCCTGCCGCCTCCGCCACTTTTGCCGTCCGTCTGCCCACACAGAAGGCCTGACCTGGAAGGTGCACGCCAAGCTGCGCTGCGCCCGCAACGCCCCAGATCGAGGTGAAGATCACAGCCGTGAACTCTCCTTGGGGCAGGTTCGGTGCCAGGAATTGCGGGGCCATCAAGGGGGCGACGATGGGCCGCACGGCATCGCCAAACCGTTTTGTCAGCGCCTTCGCAAAGACACGCGACTGCACCTCGGGTCGCGTCAGCAGCACCGGCGTCCCGCGGGCTATGGATTGTGTCGTCATGTCCGTGGTGTTACCTGCCGCGAAGCCTACACGCAACGGCGGCTATGGACCGGACCCTTACCTTCCTCGGCATCGAGTCGAGCTGCGACGATACCGCCGCCGCCGTGGTCCGCGCACGGGTGGGTGCGGCGCCGGAAATCCTGTCGTCCGAGGTTCTTGGCCAGACTAGCTTGCATGAGGCGTTTGGCGGCGTCGTGCCCGAGATCGCCGCCCGCGCCCATGCGGAACGGCTGGACAGCGTGGTGGAAACCGCGTGGTCGGTGTCGGGCGTTGCCCTCGATGAGATCGACGGCATCGCGGTGACAGCCGGGCCTGGCCTTATCGGTGGCGTGCTCTCTGGCGTGATGCTGGCGCGCGGATTGGCGGCTGCGCGTGGGCTGCCGCTGGTTCCCGTGAACCACCTTGCGGGTCACGCCCTTACGCCACGCCTGACCGACGGCATCGACTTTCCTTACCTGATGCTCTTGGTCTCGGGGGGACACTGCCAGTTTCTGCTTGTTGAGGGGGTCGACCGCTTCCGCCGCCTTGGCGGCACGATCGACGACGCGCCGGGCGAGGCGTTTGACAAGACCGCGAAGCTTCTGGCCCTGCCCCAGCCCGGCGGACCCTCGGTCGAGGCCGAGGCTGCGTTGGGCGATCCGAAGCGGTTTCCCTTCCCACGCCCGCTTCTTGATCGCGAGGGCTGCGACATGTCCTTCTCGGGGCTGAAGACGGCGCTTCTGCGGGCGCGGGATGCGTTGATCGCTGAAAAGGGCGGGATCACGGTGCAGGACCGCCGCGACCTTTGCGCCGGGTTTCAGGCGGCGGTGGCCGAGGTCCTGGCGGTCAAGACATCCCGAGCCTTGGCCATGGCCGCTGATGCCCGGCTTACGGCTCTCGCTGTCGCCGGGGGGGTTGCCGCGAACAAGGCCGTCCGGGCTGGGCTGGAGACCGTCTCGGCCCGCGCGGGCGTTCCGTTCCTTGCGCCCCCACTAAGGCTTTGCACCGACAATGCCGCGATGATCGCCTGGGCCGGGATCGAGCGTTTGCGTGCGGGCATCCCCCCGTCCACCGATTTCATCGCCCGCCCACGCTGGCCGCTGGATGAGACCGCCCCTGCGCTTCTCGGCTCCGGAAAAAAGGGGGCCAAGGCATGATCGGGATCGTCGGGGCCGGGGCGTTCGGAACGGCACTTGCCGTGGCACTGGCCAAGGGCGGGCGAGAGGTGCGCCTTTGGGCACGCGACCCGGTGCGGGTGAAAGCCATACAGGACACCCGGCGGAACGAGGCAGCCCTGCCCGGTGTCGATCTGCCGGAGGGCCTGTCGATCCACGCCGACTTGGCGTCTGTCTGCGGCGGGCAAGCTCTTCTCCTCGCCACGCCGATGCAGGCGCTTGGCGGGCTTCTGGACAGTTGGTCCGTGATTGACACTCGGCAACCCCTTGTCGCCTGCTGCAAAGGTGTCGACCTTGCCACACTGCGTGGCCCGGTCGCAGTGATCGAGACGCGCAGACCGGGGGCAAGGGCCGCGATCCTTACCGGCCCGAGCTTTGCCGCCGACATCGCCCGAGGCCTGCCAACGGCGCTGACGCTGGCTATGGCGGGCGATGGGGCGGGGCTTCAGGAGCTTCTGTCGACCCCGACCCTGCGCCTTTACCGGACCGATGACGTAAGGGGCGCCGAGCTTGGCGGGGCGCTGAAGAACGTGATCGCCATTGCCGCCGGAACGGTGATCGGTGCGGGGCTGGGGGATAGCGCGCGGGCCGCGTTGATGACACGGGGCTATGCGGAGATGGTTCGCCTTGCCCTGGCGCTGGGCGCGCGGGCGGAGACGCTTGCGGGGCTTTCGGGGTTTGGCGATCTGGTTTTGACCTGCACGTCGGCGCAGTCGCGGAACTTTCGGTATGGGCTCTCGCTTGGGAAAGGTGAGAGCTTTGACCCGTCGGTCACCGTTGAGGGGGTCGCGACTTCCCGCGCGGTGCGGAAGCTGGCGGAGGGGATTGGCGTCGAGATGCCGGTGACCGCCATGGTGGATGCCCTTGCCTCGGGCCGCATCGCGCTGAATGATGCCGTCGGTCAGCTGATGAGCCGGCCCCTGAAACCTGAATAACCCCAACAGGAATGACCATGCGCTACGCCCTGATCTGCCTCGACAAGCCGAACGCGTTGCAAACCCGGGTCGAGAACCGGCCTGCTCATCTGGAGCATATCCAGTCGACGGGGGTGGTCGAGCAAGCCGGGCCGTTCATCGACGCGGCGGGGCAGATGTGCGGGAGCCTGATCATCCTGAACGTCGGAACCCGTGCCGAGGCGGAGGCCTGGGCGGCGGCGGATCCTTATGGGAAAGCGGGGCTGTTCTCTTCGGTCATGATCCAGGAATGGAAGCGGGTGGTGGGATGAATTACTGGCTCTTCAAATCGGAACCGGATGTCTGGGGCTGGGACCATCAGGTCGCCAAGGCTGAGGCCGGGGAGGAGTGGCACGGGGTCCGTAACTATCAGGCCCGCAACAACATGCGGGCGATGAAGGTGGGGGACCTTGGGTTCTTCTATCACTCCAACATCGGGAAAGAGATCGTCGGGATCGTTGCGGTCAGCCGGGAGAGTCTTCCCGATACGACGACTGATGACCCGCGCTGGGACTGCGTGATGATCAAGGCGGTGAAGCCCCTGAAACGGGCGATCGGCCTTGAGGAGTGCAAGGTCACGCCGGGGTTGGAGAAGATGGTCCTGGTCAACAACTCCAGGCTTTCGGTACAGCCGGTCAGCCCGGAGGAATGGGCGATCATCTGTCGGCTGGGGGGTGTGGAGTCGTAGCTGTTCACTGTGAACAGGTTTTTCGGCTCAATGAAATCAGTGTCTTGGCTGGGGGGTGTTAGGAGTCTGGTAAGACTTCGTCGCTCGACCTCTGGCGCCGCTTCCCCCTCACCCCGGCCCTCTCCCCCAAGAGGAGAGGGGGCGCCTGGGGTTGGGGTCAGCAAGGGGCTTTGGCCGGCTGGCCTGCGGTGCGGTTGGCAAGAAGCTGGTTGAACCACGGGGGCGCATCTGTATTCCTTCTGTCGACAGGGGGGGCCATGGCCGACGCATCCGACGCAGAACAGCAGGACCGGAAACGCGGCACGGGCGCGCGGTTTGTCTATGACACGCTGCGTGATGAAATCCTGGACCTTGTCCTAAAGCCGGGCGAGCCCATCGACGAGATCGGCCTCGCTGACCGGCTATCCATGTCGCGCACCCCGGTTCGCGAGGCGCTGGTGCGGCTGGCGGGTGACGGGCTGGTCACGATGTTGCCGAACCGGTCGACCGTGGTTTCGCAGATCGACTTTCCGAACCTGCACCACTTCTTCGACGCGCTGACGCTGATGTACCGCGTGACCACGCGGCTGGCGGCCGAGTTTCACTCGCCTGCCGATCTGGAGACGATCCGGGCGCGGCAGGAGGAGTTCTCGAAGGCGGTGCTGGCGGGCGATACGGCCGGGATGATCATCCTGAACCGCGACTTCCATGTCGCCATCGCTGAGGCGGGGCGGAACCCTTACTATCTGCAGCTTTTCTCTCGGCTTCTGGACGAGGGGCGGCGGATTTTGCGGCTTTACTACTATCCGAGTTTCGAGCCGCAGCTGCCGCACCCCTACATCGAGGAGCATGAGGCGATCATCGTCGCCGTCGCCGCACGGGATGTGGCATTGTGCGACCGATTGGCCCGTGAGCATGCCGACAGGATCGTCCGGCAAATCCAGGAGATGATGGGTCGTGATCTGCGGCAGGCGATCGAGCTTTGACCTCCCGGTTGCCTGAAATTCTTGTCGACAAATAAAATACAAGAGATATCCTGAGATCGATATGGCACGGATTCGACCGCTTTGGAGGGAATGGAAATGAAGGCAGATATCTTTTCCGGAACGATCCCGGCGCTGATGACTCCCTGTAAGGCGGACCGCAGTCCGGACTTCGACGCCCTGGTCGCCAAGGCGAAAGAGCTGGTCGGCCTTGGCATGTCGGCAGTGGTCTATTGCGGGTCGATGGGCGACTGGCCTTTGCTGAGTACCGAACAGCGGATGGAAGGGGTGGAACGGCTGGTCAAGGCCGGGATCAAGGTCGTCGTGGGCACCGGTGCGGTGAATACGGTCACGGCGGCAGCGATTGCCGCCCATGCCGAGAAGGTTGGCGCCCATGGGTTGATGGTGATCCCCCGGCTTCTGTCGCGCGGGACGGTGGTCGCGGCCCAGAAGGCGCATTTCAAGGCCGTTCTGTCCGCTGCACCGAAGCTTCCTGCGGTCATCTACAACAGCCCCTACTACGGCTACTCGACCAAGGCGGAGCTCTTCTTCCAGATCCGGGCCGAGCATCCTAACCTCGTCGGGTTCAAGGAATTCGGTGGGTATGCCGACCTGTCTTACGCCGCCGAGGCGATCACCGGGGCGTCGCCGGACCTGAAGCTGATGATCGGGGTCGATACGGCGGTCTATCACGGCTACATCAACTGCAACGCCGATGGCGCGATCACCGGGATCGGCAACGTGCTGCCGCGCGAGGTGCTGCATCTGACGGCGCTTTGTCTTGCGGCGCGGGCGGGCGATGCCGAGGCGCGGCGGCTGGCCTATGAGCTGGATCAGGCGATGCAGGTGCTGTCCGAGGTCGATGCCGGGCCGGACCTGGTGCTGTTCTTCAAGCACATGCTGGTCTTGCGGGGCGAAAAGGCCTTTGCGCTGCATTTCAACGAGGCGGATGCTTTGTCGGCAAGCCAGAAGGGGTTCATCGAAGCTCAGTTGAAGATGTTTGACGCCTGGTATGCCGATTGGTCGAAACAGCCGGTGGCGCGGAAGTACGCCGCCTAAGCATGCGCGACGTCATCGTCATCGGGGCCGGGGTCATCGGCCTTTCGGCCGCGCTGATGGCGCAGGCGCGGGGCTTCTCGGTGACGGTTGTCGATCGTGAGGGGCCAGCGGCTGGGGCCTCGGCAGGGAACGCGGGGGCTTTTGCTTTCACCGATATCCTGCCTTTGGCCTCGCCCGGTATTCTGCGGCAGGCGCCGCGCTGGTTGCTTGATCCGCTGGGGCCCTTGTCGGTGCCGCCGGCCTATGCGTTGCACATTACGCCCTGGCTTTACCGGTTCTGGCGGGCCTGTTCGCCTGCCGCTGTGGCGGCCTCCACAGTGGCGCAGACCGCGCTGATGGACCTGTCGAAGGCCGAGCTGGAGCCGTTTCTGGCCGCGACCGGGACGGTTGGGATGCTGCGCAAGGATGGCAATCTGCAGGTCTACGAGGGTGAGGCGGAGTTCAGGGCCTCGATGCCCGGCTGGGAGGCGCGGGAGCGGCATGGCATCGAGTTCCGGCATCTGGGGCGGGAGGAGATGGCCACGGTGCAGCCCGGGCTGGCGGAGCGGTTCACGCATGGGACCTTTACGCCGGGTTGGTATTCGATTGCCGATCCGAAGGACTATGTGCTGGCTTTGGCCGAGCGGTTTCGCGCGCAGGGGGGCGAGATTCTGCGGACTGAGGTGACGGGGCTTGTGCCTTTGGCATCTGGCGTTCGGGTGATGACGAACGGCGAGGCGCCGGAGGCCGGGCAGGTGGTGCTGGCGGCGGGCGCGTTCTCGCACCGGATCGCGCGGACTTTGGGCGAGCGGATCCCGCTGGAGACGGAGCGGGGGTATAATACGACGCTGCCGCCGGATGCGTTTGACCTGCGGTGTCAGGTGACCTTTGGCGGGCATGGGTTCGTGGTGACGCGGCTTGCAGGCGGCATCCGGGTGGGCGGCGCAGTGGAGCTTGGCGGGCTGAAGCTGCCCCCGAACTGGCGCCGGTCGGAGGCGATGCTGCAGAAGGCGATGGCGTTTCTGCCGGGGCTTCGGGGTGAAGGGGGCAAGCGGTGGATGGGGTTTCGGCCCTCGCTGCCGGACAGCCTGCCTGCGATTGGCCGGTCGAAGGCTTCGCCACGGGTGATCTATGCGTTTGGCCACGGGCATCTGGGGCTGACGCAGAGTGCGGGGACGGCGCGGCTGGTGGCCGATCTCTTGCAAGGTGTCGGCCCGGCGATCAATCTAGCCCCCTTTAGCCCGCAGAGGTTCTGACATGGCCGTATACACCTTCTCATGCATCGACGGGCACACCTGCGGCAATCCGGTGCGGCTGGTCTCGGGCGGAGGTCCGCGGCTGGAGGGGGCGACCATGCTGGAGCGGCGGGCGCATTTTCTGCGGGAGTTCGACTGGATCCGGACCGGGCTGATGTATGAGCCGCGGGGGCATGACATGATGTCGGGCTCGATCCTCTATCCGCCGACGAGGGCGGATTGCGATGTGGGGGTGCTGTTCATCGAGACCTCGGGGTGCCTGCCGATGTGCGGGCATGGGCTGATCGGGACGGTCACGATGGGGATCGAGAACGGGCTGATCACGCCGCGCGAACCGGGGCGGTTGGCGGTGGATGCTCCGGCTGGCAAGGTCGAGGTGAGCTACCGGCGGGAGGGGCGGTTCGTCGAGGAGGTGCGGCTGACGAACGTGCCGGGGTTCCTGTTCGCCGAGGGGCTGACGGCGGAGGTCGAGGGGCTGGGCGAGGTGGTGGTGGATGTGGCCTATGGGGGGAACTTCTATGCCATCGTCGAGCCGCAGCGCGCGTTTCAGGACATGGCGGACTATACGGCGGGGGAGCTGGTGGGCTGGTCGCCGAAGCTGCGGGCGGCGCTGAATGCGAAGTATGAGTTCGTGCATCCCGAGCATCCGGCGATCAAGGGGTTGAGCCATATCCTGTGGACGGGGAAACCGACGGTTCCTGGGGCGCATGCGCGGAATGCGGTGTTCTATGGCGAGAAGGCGATTGACCGGAGCCCTTGCGGGACGGGGACGTCGGCCCGGATGGCTCAGCTGGCGGCGAAGGGGAAGCTGAGGGTCGGGGACGAGTTCCACCATGAGAGCATCATCGGGTCGATCTTCAAGGGGCGGGTCGAGGCGGCAGCGACGGTGGCGGGGCGGGAGGCGATCGTGCCCTCGGTGGCCGGGTGGGCGCGGATGACGGGGATCAACACGATCTTCATCGACGACCGTGATCCTTTTGCGCACGGGTTTGTGGTGAAGTAGGCGCTGGACCGGCGTTCGGTTTGTTAGATCAGAGGGTTAGGGGGAGTTTCCGCATCTGGAAACCGTATGGAAAGCGTATGGAAAGCATACATACGCGCGTATGGCTCCTGGGGCGTTAACCATCCGTCGCGAATCGGTCCCTTGCGGCTGCCCCCACCCCCGGCCCCTCCCCACGGTGGGGGAGGGGAGGTGCTTGGGGCTGGCGGTGCTTTTGGTGTCGCGGGGAGCGCCTGGGGTGGGCGGCGGATGCCTCCGGCGGGGATATTTGGGGACATGAAATGGTCAGGGGTTTCGGAAGGGGCGGGGGAGTGGGGGTGTGGTAGGGTGCGGCGGTGTGGTTGAGGTTGGATGATTTGGGATGAAAAAGGTTCTGGTTATTGCGGCGATTGTTGCGGTGTCGTTTCTGGCATTTCGGGGGTGTTTTGGCGGCTGGACGACCAGTTGGAACCAGCGGCTGACGCTGGTGATCGAGACACCGCAGGGCGACGTGCGCGGGTCGGCGGTGACGCGGGTGGAGAATGTGACCACCGGAGTATTCGCCGATTCGTCGCCGAGGGTCCGCTGGACTGGCGAGGCCCTTGCGCTGGAGGTCTTGCCAGGCCGGTGGTTGTTCGCGCTGCTGGACAGCGACGGCGCGGTCGATGCAGGCCATTGGGTATATACAGCCTATGATCTGTGGGCGAGCGGCGGTGTGTATGGCTACCACTTCCCGAACTATGATGCTGTAAGAACGCGTGTACTCGCGCAACCGCTGGATACGCCGGTGCCGCTGCCACTGCAGCTCGAAGGTGGGCCGATGTTGGTGACGTTTGATGACATCACCAAGCCCGAGACGGTGCGGGAGGTGGACCCGGCGAACCTAGCAGCGGTGTTTGGCGAAGGGGTGCGGTTAAAGGCAGTGACCCTGGAGATCACGCGGGATGCGGTGACGGAGCGGCGGGTTGAGGGGGTGTTGGGGTGGATCTGCGATTACACCAAAAACTACAGACGCCTAAATGGAAAGACCGGGGCGATCTTCGACAACGAGCTATCGAACAATCTCGGTCCCGGCGCCTTCAAGATTGGTGGATGTGGATGAAGCCGAAGAGCCTCTGTAGGGTGGAGTTCCACCCCACCACTGTAGCGCCAATGGTGGGGTGGAACCCCGCCCTACAAACCGGAACTAGCCGTCAGCCCTTCGCCGAGAAGTAATCCGCGATTGTCTTGGCCATCGCCTCGGAAATCCCGTCCACCGCCTGCAGATCCGCCACCCCAGCCCGCGCGACGGCCTTGGCGCTGCCGAAGTGCTGGAGGAGGGCGCGTTTCCTTGTGGCGCCGATGCCGGGGATGTCGTCGAGAGGGGTGAGGCTCACGGCCTTCGCCCGCTTGGCGCGGTGGGCGCCGATGGCCCAGCGGTGGGCTTCGTCCCTGAGGCGTTGGATGAAGTAGAGGACGGGGTCGTTCCGTTGCAGGGCGAAGGGGCGTTCGCCGGGGCGGTGGAATTCTTCCTTGCCGGCGTCGCGGTCGATGCCTTTGGCGACGCCGACCATCGGGATGTCCTCAACCCCGAGTTCGGACATGATCTCGGCCACTGCGGAAACCTGCCCCGCGCCGCCGTCGATGAGGAGGAGGTCGGGCCACATGTCGGTCTTGCGGTCGGGGTCTTCCTTCAGGAGGCGCTCGAAGCGGCGGGTCAGGACTTCCTTCATCATGCCGAAATCGTCGGAATTGGCCCCGGCCTCGGACTTGATGTTGAACTTTCGGTATTGGCTTTTCAGGAAGCCCTCGGCCCCGGCGACGATCATCCCGCCCACGGCATTGGTGCCTTGAATGTGGGAGTTGTCGTAGACCTCGATCCGCTTCGGCGGGGCGTCGAGGTCGAAGGCTTCGGCGAGGCCGGTGAGGAGTTTGTTCTGGGTGGTGGATTCGGCCATCCGCCGGGCGAGGCTTTCGCGGGCGTTGCGGACGGCGTTTTCGACCAGCTCGGCCTTTTCGCCCCGCTGGGGGATGGCAAGCTCGACCTTGCGGCCGGCACGGGCGGCAAGGGCTTCGGCCACGAGGTCGGGGTTGTCGACGGGGTGGGAGAGCAGGATCAGGCGGGGAGGATCCTTGTCGTCGTAGAACTGGGTGAGGAAGGCCTCCATGATCTCGGGTTCCTCCGCGCCCGCGCCGGTCCTGGGATAGAAGTCGCGGTTGCCCCAGCTTTGGTTGGCGCGGATGAAGAAGACCTGGACACAGGCTTGCCCGTGTTCGAGGTGGAGGGCGACGATGTCCGCCTCGGTCACGCCTTGGGGGTTGATGCCTTGGCTTTGCTGGACCTGCGTCAGCGCGCGGATGCGGTCGCGGAGGGCGGCGGCGCGTTCGAATTCCATCGCTTGGGACGCCTCGGTCATCGCTTTCGCGAGGTCGGCCTGAACCGAGGTGGTCTTGCCTTCGAGGAAGCGGGAGGCGTCGGCCACCAGTTCGGCGTAGCCCTTGGCGGTGATCTTGCCGACGCACGGCGCGCTGCAGCGTTTGATCTGGTATTGCAGGCAAGGGCGGGTGCGGGACTCAAACATGCTGTCGGAGCAGTTGCGGAGGAGGAACACCTTCTGCAGCTGGTTGAGGGTGCGATTGACGGCTCCGGCGCTGGCGAAGGGGCCGAAGTAGGCGCCCTTCTCGGACTTCTTGCCGCGGTGCTTCTTGATCTGGGGGAAGGCGTGTTCGGCCGAGATCAGGATGTTGGGGAAGCTCTTGTCGTCGCGCAGAAGCACGTTGTAGCGGGGCTTCAGCTGCTTGATGAGGTTCTGTTCTAGAAGGAGCGCCTCAAGTTCCGTCCGCGTCGTCAGGAACATCATCGACGCGGTTTCGTGGATCATCCGGGCGATGCGGCCGGAGTGGCCCGAGGGACGGGCATAGTTCGTGACGCGGGCCTTGAGGTTCCGCGCCTTGCCCACATAAAGCACCTCGGAGGCGGCATTCAGCATCCGGTAGACGCCGGGCGAGCCGTCGATCGTCTTCAGGTAATCCTGGATCACCTCATGTCCGGTGCGGGGTTTCTCAGTCATGGCGTTCCAAGCGTCGATTCTCGGTCAGGGCTGCACCGAACAAAAGGCGGTGGCAAGAGGAAAGCTGTCCACGGTTTCTGGGGATAACTCTGCGGAGAAGATTTCGCGAGGGCAGATTTTCCCTTGTATTTGGCCGGTTTCTTAGTGCTGCCTATTTTTTAGGCGTTTTTTCAAGTTGTTGTTATTGAAGGAAAGATTTTCGTCCACATGGCAAAGCCCTGAAAAATCACACGAAATATGACGGCGGCGTGACGATTGCGTGAGAAGTGGACAACTTGACTCGAAGCGAATCTGGAAGGGCTATTCCACGCCCAGAACGTCGGGCGTTTTCCAGGCGAGATGCTGACCCCCATCGACGGCGATGAACTGGCCGGTGACGGCCGGACTGTCGAGAAAGAACCCCAGCGCCGCAGTGATATCGGCAGGGTTCACACCGCGCTGCAGGATGGTTGCGGCACGCTGGGCGTCGAAGTGGGCCTTCGATTGCCGGCCGCCCTGCAGGGTCGGGCCAGGGCCGATGGCGTTGACACGGATGTTCGGGGCAAGGCCTTGGGCCGCAGTCCGCGTGAGCGCCCAGAGGCCCATCTTGGCGATGGTGTAGCTGGAGAACTCGGGCGTGAGCTTGAGAACCCGCTGGTCGATCATGTTGACGATCAGGCCCCGCGCCAGCGGTTCGCCGTTTTCGTCCGTTGTGGCTGGCGGGCACTGGCGGGCGAAGGCTTGCGTCAGGACGTAGGGTGCGCGGAGGTTCGATTCGATATGCCGGTCCCAGCTTTGGCGGGTGGCCGTGTCGATGCGGTCGTATTCGAAGATCGAGGCGTTGTTCACCAGCACGGTCAGGGGACCGAGGGCGGCCGTTGCGGCGGGGATCAGGGCCTGGGTCGCGGCCTCGACCATCAGGTCGGCCTGGAAGGTCTGCGCCTTGCGGCCCATCGCGCGGACTTCATCGGCGACGGCTTCGGCCTCGGTCTCTGACGTCGCATAGTGGACTGCGACGTCGTGGCCGCGCCCCGCAAGGTACAGCGCCATGGCACGACCGAGCCGTTTGCCTGCCCCGGTCACCAGTGCCGTCATTTCGCCTTGCCCCCGCAGTCGCATGTCTTTCGACCGATCAGGTAGCGCCCGCATTTGTCGCAGACAGGGGGCTTCTTGTCTTTTCGCAACACGCGCGGCAGGGCCGAAGGAAAGAGCACACGACCGACAAGTGCGACAAGCACCATCAGGCCAAGGAAGACGAGGATGATCTTGTATAGCATCTAGAGACCATACCGCGCCCAGAGCGCCCGGTCTTCCACGGCGCCGAGCGTTTCATCAGCAAGCGAGAGGCCGAGGCGCTGGAAGAGGCTCCGCTTGCGGCCAAGGGGGACAAGCTTGACCTTCGCGCCGTACAGCTCCTTCAGTTTGGGCACCATGTGGGCGACACCATCGACAAGCCCCAGTTTCACCGCCTCATGCCCGACCCAGATATCCGCGTTGAAAAGGTCGGCGGCCTGGTCGAGCCTTTTGCCGCGGGCCTCTTTCACATGCTCGATGAAGGCCTGGTGGATCGGGGTCTGCAGGGCTTTGAGGCGGTCGATATCCTCGGGCTTTTGCGGCAGGAACGGGTCGGCGAAGCTCTTCTGCTTGCCCGCCGTGACCACCCGCCGCTCCACCCCCTGGCGGGCCATAAGCTCCGGGAAGCCGAACGAGGCGAAGATCACGCCGATCGACCCGACGATAGAGCTTTTGTCGACCCAGATGTCATCCGCCGCACAAGCCAGCCAGTAGCCGCCCGAGGCCGCGACATCCTCGACAAAGGCGTGCACCGGGATGTTCTTCTCGTCCGCCAGACGCCGGAACCGGGCCGCGATCAGCGACGACTGAACCGCCGAA
The DNA here is from genome assembly GCF_051645465.1 of Tabrizicola sp. GTDB lineage: Bacteria > Pseudomonadota > Alphaproteobacteria > Rhodobacterales > Rhodobacteraceae > Tabrizicola. The sequence goes on from NZ_JBOFBI010000078.1 coordinate 36,923, forward strand.
CCACCGGGCGAGTTGACCTGAAGCGCGACTGCGGTGGGCTTGGTCTTGAAGGCCTTCTCGATGAGCGGGGCGAGCGCCTCATCATTCAGGCTGCGGGTGCCGGTGCCGATCGTGCCGCCAAGGCGGATCACGGGGACAAGGACGGGTTTCGGCAGGAAGGGGATGAAGCGTCTCATGCGCCAGAGGTAAGCCGTGAAGGGCTTGCGGGCAAGGGCGCCGCGGGGCAGGCTTTGCGCCATGATCGACAAGCTGGAAATGTTCATTGCCCTGGCCAAAGAGCGGCACTTCGGCCGGGCGGCCGAGGTCTGCGGGGTGACACAGCCGTCGCTGTCCTCGGCGATCCGGCAGCTCGAGGATCAGCTGGGCGTCCAGCTGGTGTTCCGGGGCAGCCGCTTTCAGGGCCTTACGCCCGAAGGTCAACGGGTGCTGGACCGGGCTTTGGGTATTGTCGGTGACGTGCGGGCGCTGAAGGACGAGATGCGCGTCGTACGCACCGGGCTTTCGGGGAACCTGAGGATCGGGGTGATCCCGACGGCACTGCCGATGGTGGCCGACCTGACCGCCCCTTTCACGGCCCGCCACCCGAATGTGCGCGTGTCGATCCTGTCGCGCACCAGCGTGGAAATCCTGACCGGGATCGAAAGCCTGGACCTTGAGGCCGGGATTACGTACCTCGACAACGAACCGCTTGGCCGCGTCTCGCAGATGCCGCTTTACACCGAGTTCTACCGGCTGCTGACCGCCAAGGGCAGCGACCTTGCCGGGCAGCGTGAGATCAGCTGGGCAAACCTTGCCGCGGTTCCCCTCTGCCTTCTCACCTCGGACATGCAGAACCGCCGGATCGTGAACCAGCATCTGGGCGAAGCCGGTGTGCAGGCGACCCCGATGATCGAATCCAACTCGACTGTCGCGCTGGTCGCCCATGTGCTGACCGGTCGGTGGGCCTCGGTCGTGCCCAAGCGGTTGGCCGATATGTTCGTCACCGACGGTCGCCTCGTCTCGATCCCGATCGTGGAGCCAGAGGCCGAGCACACCGTGGGCCTGATCACCGCCCGCCGCGACCCGCAAACGCCTGTGTTGCAGGCTTTGGTGGATGATGCGGTGCGGTTGTTTCGATAGTCTTGGCCTATCAATCGACGGCATATCTGCATTGCAATCCCTATCAATCGGAGTATCACGGGTTTATCCCAGCCAAAGGTTGCCCGGATGCTTGATTCCAATGACCAATCCGACCGGATCGCCGAGATTATCGAGGCCCATCAGGGGCTGGAAGGGCCGCTTCTGCCCATCCTCCACGCGGTCCAGCACGCTTTCGGCTACATCCCTCAACCTGCGATCCCCCAGATTGCCGCGGCGCTGACGCTGACAAAGGCCGAAGTGCATGGGGTCGTAAGCTTCTACCACGACTTCCGCGAGGCTCCTGCCGGGCGTCATGTGCTGAAGCTCTGCCGGGCCGAGGCGTGCCAGGCGATGGGCGCGGACGCGGTGGCTGGGCGCGTGAAAGCGGCGCTGGGCATCGACTGGCATGAGACGACGCCGGATGGCCGGGTGACGCTGGAGCCGGTCTTCTGCCTCGGCCTCTGCGCCTGCGGACCTGCGGCAATGGTCGACGGACGGCTGGTTGGCCGCTGCGACGAGGGGATTGTCGCGGAGGTGGCGAAATGAAGCTGTACGTTCCGCTTGATAGTGCGGCGGTGGCCCTTGGGGCTGATGCTTTGGTGGGGGCGATCGAGGCCGAGGCCGCGCGGCGTGGGATGACGGTCGAAGTTGTGCGCAACGGCTCACGCGGGATGGTGTGGCTGGAGCCGCTGGTTGAGGTCGTTGCGTCCGAGGGCCGGTTGGGCTTTGGGCCGATGACTTTGGCAGATGTGCCGGGGTTGTTCGATGACTTGGCCTTGCATCCTAAGGCTTTGGGGCCGGTCGAGGACCTGCCCTGGATGAAGGGCCAGACCCGGTTGACCTTTGCTAGGGTCGGCGTGATCGACCCGCTGTCGCTGGCCGACTACCGCGCTCATGGCGGGATGGCGGGGCTGGAGCGGGCGAAGGGGATGACGCCTGCTCAGATCGTGGCCGAGGTGACGGAGTCAGGCCTGCGGGGCCGGGGTGGCGCGGGGTTCCCGACGGGGATCAAGTGGAAGACGGTAAGCGAGGCGGCGGGGCCGCAGAAGTACATCGTCTGCAATGCCGATGAAGGCGACAGCGCGACCTTTGCCGACCGGATGCTGATGGAGGGCGATCCCTTCTGCCTGATCGAAGGGATGGCGATTGCCGGATTGGCCTGTGGGGCGACGAAGGGGTATGTGTATCTTCGTTCGGAATACCCGGTGGCGATCCAGGTGATGGAGGCCGCGGTGCGGATTGCTCGCGAGGCCGAGGTGCTGGGGCCGCAGTTCGACATGGAAATCCGCGTCGGTGCCGGGGCCTATGTCTGCGGCGAGGAGACCTCGTTGCTGAACTCGCTGGAAGGCAAGCGCGGGGTGGTGCGGGCGAAGCCGCCGCTGCCTGCGCTGCAGGGATTCCTCGGCCATCCGACGGTGGTGAACAACGTGATCTCGCTGGCGTCAGTGCCGGTGATCATGGCCAAGGGGGCGGCGCACTATAAGGACTTCGGTCTTGGCCGGTCGCGGGGCACGATCCCCCTGCAGATCGCCGGGAACGTGCGGTTCGGCGGGCTTTATGAATGCGCGTTCGGTTTGACCTTAGGCAAGATCGTCAACGATATCGCCGGGGGCACAGCGACGGGGCGGCCGATCAAGGCGGTGCAGGTCGGTGGGCCTCTGGGTGCCTGGTTCCCGCCGTCGCTGTTCGATACGCCCTTCGGCTATGAGGAGTTTGCGGGCAAGGATGGTCTGATCGGCCATGCGGGCCTTACGGTGGTCGACGATAGCGTGGACATGCTGGGAATGGCGCGCTTCGCGATGGAGTTCTGCGCCATCGAGTCCTGCGGCAAATGCACCCCCTGCCGGGTCGGAGCGGTGCGCGGGGTCGAGACGGTGGACCGCATTGCCCGCGGCGATACGTCGGCGATCCCGTTGCTGGTCGACCTCTGCAGCACGATGAAGTCGGGCTCGCTTTGTGCCCTTGGCGGGTTCACCCCCTATCCGGTGATGTCCGCCCTAACCCATTTCCCCGATGACTTCGCCCGCGCGAAGGAGGCAGCAGAATGAAAGACTTCATTATCCCGGATCGCGACTTCGGCACCCCGGCTGCGAAATCGAAACAGATGGTCACATTGACCGTCGACGGCTTCGAGGTGACGGTCCCGGAGGGCACCAGCATCATGCGGGCGGCGGCGGAAGCGGGCATTCAGGTGCCGAAGCTTTGCGCTACCGACAGCGTCGAGGCCTTCGGGTCCTGCCGGTTGTGTCTGGTCGAGATCGAGGGGCGGAACGGTACTCCGGCCTCCTGCACCACGCCCGTCGCGCCGGGGCTGAAGGTCCATACCCAGACTGGCAAGCTCAAGCAGCTGCGGCGCGGGGTGATGGAGCTTTACATCTCGGACCACCCGCTGGACTGCCTGACCTGCTCGGCCAATGGCGACTGTGAGCTGCAGGACATGGCGGGGGCCGTGGGCTTGCGCGATGTGCGGTATAAGGCGGTGGACACCCACTTCCGCGTGAAGAACACCAGTGGCGAGGCGAACCCGCTGTACATCCCGCGCGACGACAGCAACCCGTACTTCAGCTACGATCCGCAGAAGTGCATCGTCTGCTCGCGTTGTGTGCGGGCCTGCGAGGAAGTGCAGGGTACCTTTGCGCTGACCATCGAGGGCCGGGGCTTTGACAGCCGGGTGTCCTTTGGGGCCAAGAGCGACGATGCGCTGGCCTCGGACTGTGTGTCTTGTGGTGCCTGCGTGCAGGCCTGCCCGACCGCGACCCTGCAGGAAAAGTCGGTGATCGAGATCGGGACGCCCTCGCATTCCGTGATCACGACATGCGCCTATTGCGGTGTGGGCTGCAGCTTCAAGGCCGAGATGCGCGGCGATGAGCTGGTGCGGATGACGCCCTACAAGCACGGCAAGGCCAACCGGGGGCATTCCTGCGTGAAGGGCCGGTTCGCCTATGGCTATGCCAGCCACCAGGACCGGATCCTGAAGCCGATGATTCGCGAGGCGATCTCTGATCCTTGGCGGGAAGTGTCGTGGCCCGAAGCGATGGAGTTTGCGGCCAGCCGGATGAAGGGCATCCAAGCAAAGTACGGGCGGAATTCGGTGGGGGTGATCACATCCTCGCGCTGCACGAATGAAGAGACCTATCTGGTCCAGAAGCTGACTCGCGCGGTATTCATGAACAACAATACGGATACCTGCGCGAGGGTCTGCCATTCGCCGACCGGCTATGGCTTGGGTCAGACCTACGGCACCTCGGCGGGGACGCAGGATTTCGACTCGGTCGAAGAGGCCGATGTCATCATGGTCATCGGTGCGAACCCGGTTGCAGGGCATCCGGTCTTTGCCAGCCGGATGAAGAAGCGGCTTCGGCAGGGCGCGAAGTTGATCGTCGTCGATCCGCGCCGGACCGAGACGGTGGAGGGCGCACACTACAAGGCGGCGCATCATCTGGCGCTGACGCCGGGGACGAACGTGGCCGTGGTCTCGGCCATCGCGCATGTGATCGTGACCGAGGGGCTTTATGACGAGAAGTTCATTCGCGAACGGTGCGACTGGGACGAGTTCCAGGACTATGCCGAGTTCATCTCGGCCCCCAATCACTCGCCTGAGGCGGTGCAATTGGTGACCGGCGTTCCGGCGGAAGAGATCCGTCAAGCGGCGCGCCTCTATGCGACCGGCGGCAATGCGGCGATCTACTATGGGCTGGGGGTGACAGAGCATTCGCAGGGCTCGACCACCGTCATCGGGATCGCGAACCTCGCCATGCTGACCGGGAATATCGGGCGGCGTGGCGTCGGGGTGAACCCGCTGCGGGGGCAGAACAACGTGCAGGGCTCTTGCGACATGGGCTCGTTCCCCCATGAGCTGCCGGGCTATCGCCACGTCAAGAACGCGGATGCCCGCGCGATCTATGAGAACCTCTGGGGCGTGAAGATCGACCCGGAGCCGGGCCTGCGCATCCCGAACATGCTGGACGCGGCGGTTGAGGGCACGTTCAAGGGGCTTTACTGCCAGGGCGAGGATATCCTGCAGTCGGACCCGGACACCCACCACGTCGCGGCCGGTTTGGCGGCGATGGAATGTGTGATCGTCCACGACCTCTTCCTGAACGAGACCGCGAACTACGCGCACGTGTTCTTCCCGGGTTCGTCTTTCCTTGAGAAGGACGGGACCTTCACCAATGCCGAGCGCCGGATCAACATGGTCCGCAAGGTGATGGCGCCGAAGCAGGGGTATGCGGACTGGGAGGTGACCCAGCTTTTCGCGAACGCGATGGGGGCGGGGTGGACCTACACGCATCCCTCGCAGATCATGGAAGAGATCGCCATGACGACGCCGTCGTTCGCGGGGGTGTCGTATGAGAAGATCGAGACGATGGGCTCGATCCAGTGGCCCTGCAACGAGAAGGCGCCGGAAGGCACGCCGCTGATGCATATCGACGGCTTCGTGCGCGGCAAGGGTAAGTTCATCCGCACCGAGTATGTGGCGACGGATGAGAAGACCGGGCCTCGTTTCCCGCTGCTGCTGACCACGGGGCGTATTCTCAGCCAGTACAACGTCGGTGCGCAGACGCGGCGGACGGCGAACGTGGTCTGGCATGATGAGGATGTGCTGGAGATCCACCCGCACGACGCCGAGAACCGGGGGGTCAAGGAAGGCGACTGGGTGCGGCTGGCCTCGCGTTCGGGCGACACGACACTGCGGGCGACGGTGACGGACAGGGTCTCGCCGGGGGTGGTCTACACGACCTTCCACCACCCGGACACGCAGGCGAATGTCATTACGACCGACTTCTCGGACTGGGCGACGAACTGTCCGGAATACAAGGTGACTGCGGTGCAGGTCTCGCCTTCGAACGGGCCGTCGGAGTGGCAGGAGGAGTACAACGCTCAGGCCGCCATGTCGCGCCGGATTCTGGCGGCGGAATGAAGGGCGCGCGGGCTACGCCTCGTTTGGCTTTCGGGTCCTCGGTTTCTCCGGGGGAACGGGTGCTGCCCGAGGAAGTGGCTGTGGCGCTGTCGTTCAACGGCACGACCCAGGCGGTGATGATGGCGACACCGGCGGACCTTGAGGACTTTGGCTATGGCTTTGCCCTGACCGAGGGGATTGCGGGGCCGGGTGAGGTGCTGTCGGTGGCGGTCGAGGTTCTGGACCGGGGCCGCGACGTGCAGGTCTGGCTGAAGCCCGAGGCTGAGGCGCGGCTGGCGGCGCGGCGGCGGGTTATGGCGGGGCCGGTGGGGTGCGGGCTCTGCGGGATCGACTCGATCGAGCAGGCGCTGCGGGAGGTGCCGGTGGTGGCGCCGTCGGCTTTCCGGATGACTCCGGCGCAGGTGATGGCGGCGGTGGCGGCTTTGCCGGGGGAGCAGCGGTTGCATGATGCGACGCGGGCGGTGCATTGCGCGGGGTTCTGGAACGGGCGGATCTTGTTCGCGCGTGAGGATGTGGGGCGGCACAATGCGTTGGACAAGTTGGTTGGGGCGATGGTGCGTGCGAGCACGCAGCCTACGGGGGCGGTTATCCTGACCTCTCGGGTGTCGACCGACATGGTACAGAAGGTGGCGATGCTTGGCGCGCCGATGATCATTGCGGTTTCGGCACCTACGGCCGAGGCGGTGGAACTGGCCGAAAGCGCGGGGATCACGCTGGTGGCGCTGGCTCGGCCCGACCGGTTCGAGGTCTTTTCCCATTCAGATCGGTTGACGACGGAGGACAGCCATGTCGGCTGACAAGATCGCCCGCATGGCGAACGACATCTCGAAATTCATGGAATCGAAGCCGCATGCCGAGGGGGTGGCCCTTCTGGCGTCCCATATCAACGACTTCTGGGAGCCCCGGATGCGGCGGCAGCTGTTCCAGTTGATCGACGCGGGGGGCGAGGGGCTGCGGCCCTTGGTCATGGACGCGGCGGGGGCGATACGGCGGCCGGCGGCTGAGCAGGCGGCCTGAGCGTAACTCAGCGTTACGGCTTTCGTGGCTTAATGATTTCAATGGGTTGCTTGGGGTTTGTTCAGAGTCTGTTAAGGTTCGCCTCTGAACCTGCTGTCGTACCCCCTCCCCATCCCTCCCCCTCGAAGGGGGAGGGAGGCGATGATTCTTGACCGTTGCGTGGGGCGGGCAAGGTGGTAAAGCCAGCCGCTTCGCGGAAACC
>NZ_JBOFBI010000079.1:0-23930 GCF_051645465.1 Tabrizicola sp.
AAACGCCACATCTTTGCCTGCGCCATGGCTCTGTGCCTGGGCGTCGTTGCCATCGCCGGGGTTTTTCTGGCGATCCGGTCGAATTTCGATCCGTTCATGGGCCCCGGGCGGCTGATCTTCGGCTTCGAGGCGGTGATCATCGGCGGACTCGGCAATCTCTGGGGCACGCTGGCTGGCGGCGTGATCCTGGGGGTAGCGCAGGCCATCGGCGCCGAGATCAACCCCGGTTGGCAGGTGCTGGCCGGACATCTGGCATTCATCCTGGTGCTGGCCGTCCGCCCAAGGGGCCTTTTCCCAAGGATCGACGGATGACCCACGCAATTTCTCGCTCCACCCCCGCCAGCCGCATAGCTGCCGTCATCGCCGTGATCCTGCTGGTCGCGCTGATAGCGGCGCCGTGGTGGGGTTCGTCCTCGACACTTCGGCTGATGGGGGAGTTCTGCATCTATCTGGCCCTCGCCAGCCTCTGGAACCTCTTGGCAGGCTATACCGGCCTCGTCTCGGTCGGCCAGCAGGCCTATGTCGGTTTCGGTGGTTACATCCTGGTCTCGGCCACGCTGTTTCTGGGGATCAACCCGCTGTACGGCATTCCCATCGCCGGGATTGCCGCGGCCGCGCTGGCAGTCCCCGTCGCAGCACTCGTGTTCCGGCTCCAGGGGGCCTATTTCGCAATCGGGACATGGGTCGTGGCCGAAGTGTTCCGCCTGACCGCAAGCCAGATCACGGTGATGGGCGGAGGCTCCGGCATCAGTCTGCCCGCGCCGGCCCTGGCTGCGCTGGGTGGCAAGGCAGCACGTGAAGCGCTGATCTACTGGGCAGCCCTTGGCCTTGGCGTAGGCTGCCTCGCCTTGGTCTATATCCTCTTGCGGTCCCGCGTCGGCCTGGCGCTGACGGCGATCCGCGACTCCGAGGTTGCCTCTGCCAGCCTTGGCGTCCGCATCCAGCGCATCAAATACGCGGTCTACATCGCCGTTGCCGCTGCGACAGCGATGATCGGCGCGCTGATCGCGCTGCAGAAGCTGCGCGTATCGCCCGACGCAGCCTTCAGCGTCAACGACTGGACCGCCTTTGTCATCTTCATCGTGGTGATCGGCGGGATCGGGACTATCGAAGGCCCGATCATCGGCACCATCGTCTATTTCTTGCTGCGAGAGTTTCTGGCCGACTACGGGACGATCTACCTGCTTTTCCTCGGTGCACTGGCCATCGTCGTGATGCTTGCGGCCCCGAAAGGCCTGTGGGGCTATGCGGCCGAGCGATGGGGGTTATCCCTGTTCCCCACCGGCTATCGCGTGACCTGGAAGGACTGATCAATGGCCAGGCGCCCCAAGACGATCATCACCTGCGCCATCACCGGGGCGATCCATACGCCCACGATGTCCGACGCCCTTCCCTACACCGCGGACGACATCGCCTCTCAGGCGATCGCGGCGGCCGAGGCAGGGGCATCGATCCTGCACGTCCACGCGCGCCGTCCCCATGATGGCGGCGTATCGATCGACCCTAACCATTTCGCGGCTTTTCTGCCCCGTATCAAGCAGGCGACAGGGGCGGTCATCAACCTCTCCACCGGCGGCAGCCTCACCAACACCATCGAGGAACGCATCGCCCCCGCGCTCCGTTTCAGCCCCGAGATGTGCAGCCTGAACATGGGCTCGATGAATTTCAGCTTCCACCCGCTGGCAAAACGCTACGACACCTGGAAATTCGACTGGGAAAAGGACTACGTTGCCAATTCCGACAGCTACATCTTCCGCAACACGTTCCGCGATATCGGTAATGTGGCCAGCACGCTTACCCCCCATGAGATCAAGTTTGAACACGAATGCTATGACGTGGGCCACCTCTATAACCTGCGGTTCTGCATGGATATCGGGCTTTTCAAGGCCCCGATCTTCATCCAGTTCATCTTCGGCATCCTGGGCGGCATAGGCCCCGAGGTGGACAACCTGATCTTCATGAAGCGCACTGCAGATCGGCTTTTCGGTGACGATTACCGCTGGTCTGTCCTCGGGGCCGGAGCTGCGCAGATGACGCTTGCCACCACCGCAGCCACGATGGGCGGCAACGTCCGCGTGGGGCTCGAGGACAGCCTGCAGATCGCGCGGGGACGGCTGGCCCGCAACAACGCCGAGCAGGTCAGCAAAGTCCGCCGCATCATCGAAGACCTTGGATGCGAGGTTGCAACCCCCGACGAGGCACGCGAAATGCTGGGGCTGAAAGGCGGCGACCGGGTCGCGTTCTGACCAGGGCGGCGACGTCGCCGTGGGACATGGAGCTCCAAGCACATTTGCACTGCATAGCCCTCGGCTCAAGGAGAGGCGAATTTCGGCCCGGTGCGATCGTGGCAGACGAGGTCTACCAAAAGGTCTTGGCGGTCAGTCCTTGCAGAAGATTGGCGAAGGCCACGACGGTGCCGGCAAGGGTCTCGCACAGTACGAAATGGTCGAAGCACACCAGATAGTTCTCGTCTCGGGCACCCATCACGAAGGCTATTCCCGCACCTGCCTGGCGGCGAGCCGGGCATCCGACACGACCCGAATGGCTGCGAAGTGCCGGGGAGTATTGGCGGCTGGGACGATCCCGGCCGGTCTTGTCAGCAGATGCGGGGCAGTTGCTGGCCAACGCCAAAGGGGACGCGTGCCGCCAACCGCAAGGTCGTTGACGGTCCCGCAGACCGCAAGCTTGCCGATATCGCCGCCCGGGAACTCCAGCGGCGTCACCACGAAACTGTCGGTCGTAAAGGCCAGCCGCGCGCCGGGTTCCTGCAAGGCAGCGGTCATGAGGCGAGCCTGATCCTCGCTGCCGGGGGGGCAGGAAGACCGAGTTGAAGACCTCGTCGATCAGGTGATGCATGGTACGGCCCCCGCCGCCATGGGCCATGGTCACAGGGGTGTCGCGGAGGTGGGGCCGGAGAGGTGCGGTCATGCGGTGGCCTTTCGGATCATGGGAAGGAACGGCCTCGTGCCCAGACCCACGCAAAACCTGGCGACTGCCCCACCCGCCGCTCCGGCAAGGGCGATCTGCGGGTGGGACATGGATGGGGTGATCTGGATCGCCGGGGACGAAGACCGCTATCATGGCGGGGGTCCAGCCGATGACGTTGCCCAGAATCCAACGTCGAAGCGACATTACGTCGCGGGCGGCAAGCCACTGCGCCGCCCCCATCAGCGCACCCATCCCGACACCCATCGCTGCTGCTCCAGGAGATCCCCTCCAACGTGATCCTGGCCGAGGAGTTCGCATCCCGTTTCGACGGCTTTTCCATCGGCTCCAACGACCTGACGCAACTCACCCTGGGCGTGGATCGAGATTCGGAAGAGCTCGCGGCGCTCTTTGACGAATCCGACCCGGCCGTTCTGTGGATGATCGAAAGCCTGGTTGCTCGTGCCCACAAGGCCGGGGCAAAAGTCGGTCTCTGTGGTCAGGCCCCAAGCAATGATCCTGCCTTCGCCAAGCTTCTGGTAAAGGCCGGGATCGACTCGATCTCGGTCACGCCGGACAGCTTCGTTGCCGTGAAACGGCATGTCGCCGCGGCGGAGACGTCAGGCCCGAAAGTAGCCTCCAAAAAGAAGAAGGAATTGGTGTCGGAGGCATGAGGTTCCGGCTTTCGGGCGGGTTCGCAATCATTGCAAGGACCCGCAAGAATGCCGCTGACTGATCCGCATGCCGAGACCGAGGTCGTGTTCGGCGATTGCCTCGCTTACCCTCCCGCGACCTTGGTCGTATGTCGAGGTATCGCCGTCGGGCCTACGTTCGCCCCATGTGGAGGAACGTCTGCCTTGCAGTCCTGACCTGGCTTGGCCTGATCGCGGGTCAGGTCGGTGCCGAACCGCTTGGCCGCGACGGGATGGAGGCGCTGATCGTCGCGCCCTATGCGTTGGGCGAACCGGTCAACGACAAGGGGGTCTGGACGCTTCTCAACTCTGGCGGCGGCGCGGCGGGATATGTGTTCGAGACGGGCGAGCTTGCGCCGCTGCCCGGGTTTTCCGGCGCGCCGATCAACATGCTGGTCATGCTGGACGGCGACGGACGCTTCATCGACGTGAGGCTCATCCACCACAACGAACCGATCTTCGTCTCGGGCCTGGGCGAGGCGCCGTTCCGCGCCTTCCTTGAGCAGTATCGTGGTCATTCGATTGCCGAGCCGCTCGTGGTCGGAACGCCTTATGGCGATGCGGGCGGGGGAAGCGACCTCGTCTATCTGGACGGGGTGACGAAGGCCACCGCATCGGTCCGCATCGCGCATGAGTCGATCCTCGCCGCGACGCTGGCGGTCGCGCGCGAGAAGATGCAGGGGGTGTCGGCAGGGCCGCCCGCCCGCCCGGACCCGGCCGTCGATGAGGCGCTGAGCTGGGACGATCTTGTCGCGGAGGGCCTCGTCGGGCGTCTGATGGTGACGAATGCCGAACTTGATGCCGCATTCGCGGGCACGATCTGGGCGGATGACGATCCGGAGGCTGCAGCCGATCCGCAGGGCATTTTCCTCGACCTCTGGCTTGTCGACCTTGGCCCGCCGTCGATTGCCCGCGCAGTGCTGACGGACGAAAGTCTTGTCGAACTCGACCGGTTCCTTCGCGTTTCGCCCGATGATGAGCCTCTGCTTGTGATCGACGCCGGTCGGCACGGGTTGGTGTCGGAGGATTTCGTCCGCAACACCGCGCCTGACCGGCTTGCCGCCGAACAGGATGGACTGCCGGTCGCGCTGCGCGATGCGGATATGCTGTTTTCGACACGGCAAGAGGTGCCGGAAGGCACCGCGATGATCCTCAGGACGGACAGGCGGCTGGGGTTCGATCCGACGCGGGAATGGACGCTGATCGTGCAGGCGGCGCGGGCGCATGGCATGTTCCAGCCCGAGATCGGATCGGCCCATTTCCGGCTGGACCACGCAAGCGACCCGCGCTTTTTCATCCGGCCCGAAGCTGCCGTGTCGCAGGCCCTGCCGCCGTGGCGCGAGGCAATCCTGAACCGGCAGGGTGATCTTGTCGTGCTGGGGCTGTTTCTTGCCGGGCTGCTGGTTCTGGTCGGTCCAGGGATGCGCCGCCTGTCGCGCCCGGCACTTCTGACGCCGGTGCGCCTTGGCGTTCTGGCGATGACGACCGTGTTCATCGGGTGGTGGGGGCAAGGCCAGCTGTCGATTGTCACGGTGCTGGCGACGCTGCGCGCGGCGACTGGCGGCGGGTCGTTTGCGGTGCTGCTTTACGATCCCTTCTCGCTGATGGTCTGGGGGGTGGCGATCCTGGGTTTCGTGCTTTGGGGCCGGGGTCTGTTCTGCGGCTGGCTGTGCCCGTTCGGGGCGATGCAGGAATTCACCCATCACGCAGGGCGGCTCTTGCGGCTGCCTGAGGTGCAGTTGGGTGGCCTCTGGGACCGGCGGTTGAAGCGGGTGAAATACGCCGCACTCGCAGGGTTGGTTGCGGTTGCCTACATCGCGCCTTCGCATGCTGAAAAGGCCGCGGAGATCGAGCCGTTCAAGACCGCAGTGACGACGTACTTCGTGCGTGAGTGGTACTACGTCGCCTATGCCGCCTTCTGGCTAGTGCTGGGCATGGTGACGTTCAAGCCGTTCTGCCGCTATGTGTGCCCGTTGGGGGCCGTGATGGCAATTGGCGGGCTGTTGCGCGGCCGCGACTGGATTGCCCGCCGCGTCGAGTGCGGCTCGCCCTGCCAGCTCTGCCGCGTGAAGTGCCGCTACGGGGCCATCAAGACGTCAGGAAAGATCGACTATTCGGAGTGTTTCCAGTGCCTTGACTGCGTGCAGATTCACGACGACGCGGCGCAATGCGTACCGCTGGTCCTTGCCGCCCGTGGGCGTGAAATCACGAGGCGTGCGGCATGAACCGGCGGCGTTTCCTTTGCATTACGGCCGCCGCGACCCTGCCGTTTCGTGCTGCGGCGCAGGTGGAATGGCAGGGAACGGCGTTCGGTGTGAAGACGCATGTAACGCTGCAGGGGCCTGCGGGCGAGATCGAGGGCGCACTTGAGGCCGTCAAGGCCGAGGTTGCGCGGATCGAGTCGCTCTTCTCGCTCTACGATCCCGGCGCTGCTCTGGTGCGGCTGAACCGCGACGGTCGTGTCCGACCTGACCCGGATATGCTGGCGCTGCTCGCCCTTGTCGACCGGATGCATCGCGCCACCGGGGGGCGGTTCGATCCGACGGTTCAACCGCTCTGGCGGGCGTTGGCCGAAGGCGGCGACCCGGAACCGGCCCGGGCGCTGATCGGGTGGGACGGCGTGGCATTCGATGCCGAAGGTGTGCGGCTCGGCCCCGGTCAGCAACTTACGCTAAACGGCATCGCGCAGGGCTGGGCGGCGGACCGGATCAGGGCGCTTCTGGCGGTGCGTGGCTTCACCCACGCACTTGTCGACATGGGCGAGCTGGCGGCACTGGGCGGCCCCTGGGCGATCGGGCTAGAGGATCCGATCCTGGGCCTGCATGCACAACACCACATCACTGGCACCGCGCTTGCCACGTCAAGCCCGGCTGCCCTTTCCCTCGGTGGCGGGGAAACTCACATCCTGGGGCCGCGGGGCGAACGTCCGCTCTGGTCGTCAATTACCGTCGAGCATGACCGTGCGGCCGAGGCGGACGCACTATCGACCGCGCTCTGCCTGATGCCGGAGGCCGATATTCGGCGGCTTGCCGTTCCGGGGCTGCATCGGGTGGTTGCGGTGACCGAGGCAGGCGAAGTTGCCACCTTATTGCCGCGCGGTACCTGACTGGGGCTCTACTACGCCAATGCGATGAAGCATTCACTGTGAATCCAGCGTGGTAGCTGGGACGCAGGAGCAAACCGAACCCCCTCACCTTGTCTTTCCGCAACGGCAGACACCCTCGCGACTGCATGTAGGCCCTGGTCTGTCACCGCTCAGGTGGTCGAAAGCTCATGCCCTGCGCTGCAAAGATCGCGGCGATCCGACCGTCGGCCAGAGCGGCCGCGACCGCGTCATCGACGGCATAGCCAAGGTCCCGGTGCTGCTGGTTGATGCCCACGCCCAACGTCCAGTGGCCACGCTCGAAGCCCAGGAGCGGGGGCTCATGCACCTTGAGCCCGACGGCAAGATTGCCCTCGATCTCGCCCTTCGGCCCCATGACCGCCATGACCTCGCCTGCGGCAAGTGCGTCCATCGCCTTCAGGGTCGACCGATAGCGATGCACCGTGTCGCCAAGCGCGCCAACCGAGGTCAGGTAGAAGTCCGAGATCGAGTCGTTCTCCACGCCCACGGTGTCGTAACGGAAGTAGGGGGGCGTCGGTCCCTTGTCGGGATAGTGGGATGCGACGTAGGCGATAGCGACGCCGTCCTGCGCGTACTGTCCCGTGAACACCACTTGCTCGATGCGGCAGGCATAATCGCTGTCGTAAGGCACATGCAGCATCACGTCCGAGACCCGTCCTCCGACGGCAGCACCTTTCCAGACATAGTTCATCAGGTCGGCGTCAAGGTTCTCGCCTGGCTGCACCAACCGGAATCGCGCCTCGACACCAAGCGATTCTGCGATGAGCCTGCCGATCTCGACATCGACGCCAACGGCCTTGCCATCCTGCTCCCACGACCACGGTCGAAAGTCCTCGTAGACCGCGAACTCGATCCAGCCGGAATCGATGATGTCGTCGAATTCGCGACCGACATCCTCGTAAGGCGTGTTCTGCGGCCGTTGTGCCGGGGCCACCGACTCGCAGCGCGGGAAGGCCGGGCCTGCAAGCCCGAAAATCAGTGTGGCGAGGAGCAGGGCGCGCATCGTCAGTTTGCCGCAGACAGCCCGACGGTAAGCGTATCTGCCGCCGCTTTGAAGCTGGCGGGGTCATCGGTCAGCTGGAGAGCCGCCACCCGCGCGGCGCTGTCTGCGACGGGTGCGCCAGAGGCTGTGGCGGCCTCGGATGCGATGACCATCAGCTCGTCGCGCACGGCTGCCGGATCGTCAATGGTGCCCGCTGAAAGCTGGTCGCGGATTTCTTTCAGCCGGTCGATATGGGTATCCAACGCACCGTCATCGGCCCGCGTTTCAATGTAAGTTCGGATCGCCCAGGCCGCCTTCTGGCCGAGAATCTCGCCGAAGGCCGGCATCTTGGTGATGCCATCCTGAGTATACCCGCTCTGGAACCGCTCGACATACCACTCATCGCCATATTCCGACGCTTCAAGATAGCGCACGTCAGGTGCCAGTCCGCCCGAGACAGCGCCAAGCCCGTGGCAGCGGGCGCAGTTCTGGTTATAGCCCGAAGCGCCGACTTCGATCGCCGTTTGCCAGACCTCGTCGCCCGCCTTGTCGGCGCGATATGGGTTCTCGGTCAGCCATTCCTCACCAACTTCGGGAAGTGCATCGGTGTTCACTGCTTGAGGCACGACATCGCCATGCGACCAGACCATTGTCGCGGCCAATCCGACCGCCAACCCCGGCACAAGTCGCAGAAACCCTCGGTTGAGCATGTCTATCCCCCGCTATGCGCACTTGGACCGGTGTTAGCGAGATCGGCGCGGTGCCGGTATTCGACCTTGGTGCCGATGCGGATGCCGGTCAGACGAAGGTCGTAGAGCCTCACGCGCGGAGGTGGGCTAGTTTCGCTGACGGGAGGAGTTTCGATGATCCGCGTGACAGGCCTGATCGCGGCCATCCTGATCGCTGCCGTACCGGCTCGGGCCGAAGTGGTGGTCGAGATCACCTGGCTTAGGCTGGAGGTCGTAATGCCGCCGGTCCTGTCCAACCTTGATCCCATGCCCGAAGACCTCGGTTCGGCGGGCGCGGAGCTTGGCATCGCGGACAACACGACGACGGGCAGCTTTCTTGGTCACAGTTACCGCCTGACTATGGTCTCCGTGCCGCCGGGTGGCGACATCACTGCCGCCGCCCGTGAAGCCCTCGCCCGTTCGCCGTTGCTGATCCTTGACGCCGAAGCCGAGGCGACCCTGGCCGTTGCAGACTTGCCGGAGGCGCAGGGAGCGCTGATCATCGACACGGCCACGGGCGATGCCCGGCTGCGGTCCGAGGATTGCCGCACGAACCTGCTGCACAGCGCGCCGGAAACCGCGATGCGGACAGATGCGCTGATGCAGGTGCTGAAGACAAAGCGGTGGGACGACATCGTGATGATCGCCGGGCCAAGGCCTGACGATCAAGAACTTGCCGCAACGCTGAAGCAGTCGGCGCTGAAGTACGGGATGGAGATTGCCGCTGAAAAAGGTTGGACCTTCGATACCGACCTTCGCCTGTCCGCTTCGGCAGAAGTGTCGCTTTTCACTCAGGACTTCGCGGACTACGACGTCCTTCTTGTGGCCGACGCTGCCGACGACTTCGCCCGCTACGTTCCCGACAACACCTGGCTGCCCCGCCCGGTCGCCGGTTCCGCGGGCCTCATGCCCGAAGCCTGGGCGCCGGTCCTGGAGCAATGGGGCGCCGTGCAGCTTCAGGACCGGTTCGAGACGACGGCCATGCGCAAGATGCGCCCGCGCGATTATGCGGCCTGGGTCGCGGTCCGGACCATCGGCGAGGCGGTGACGCGCACAGGGGCCGCCGATCCGGCGCAGCTACGCGCCTATGTCCTGTCGGATGCCTTCGCCCTTGATGGTTTCAAGGGGTGGCCGCTGTCCTACCGGCCCTGGAATGGTCAACTGCGCCAGCCGATCGCGGTGGTCAACGCCCGCGCGCTTGTCGATATGGCGCCGCTCGACGGCTTTCTGCACCAGTTCAACGAACTCGACACGCTGGGCCTCGACCGTGCTGAAAGCGCGTGTACTGCCTTTGGAGATTGAAATGCGACTGGCTGGCCTTCTTCTGCTTCTCGCGGCTCCCGTTCAAGCGGCCGAGGTCTGGGTCACAAATGAAAAGGACGACACGATCAGCGTGATCGACATCGAAAGCCTTGAAGTGATCCGCACGATTCCGACGGGTGAGCGGCCGCGGGGCATCGTGTTTTCCAAGGACTTTTCCAGGGTCTACATCTGCGCGTCGGATTCGAACGCAGTGCAGGTGATGGACCCCGTGACGGGCGAGATCCTGCACGACCTGCCGTCGGGCGAGGACCCCGAACAGTTTGCGCTTGCACCCGACAACCGCCACCTCTGGATCGCCAACGAAAACGACGCCGTGACGACGGTTGTCGACACCGAGACTCGGACCGTCTCGGCGCAGATTGATGTCGGGATCGAGCCTGAAGGCATGGCCGTTTCGCCAGATGGCAAAGTGGCGATCACCACCTCAGAAACAACGAACATGGCCCATTGGATCGATACGGCGACGAATGAGATATTTGCCAACACCCTCGTCGATCCGCGGCCGCGCTACGCGGAATTCACCCGGGGAGGGTCCGAGCTTTGGGTCTCGGCTGAAATCGGCGGGACGGTGACGGTGTTCGATACGGCCACCCAGGCGGAAAAGGGCAAGATCCGTTTTGCGATCAGCGGCGTGAACGACGATCTGCTGCAGCCGGTCGGGATGGCGGCGACGCCGGATCAGAAGACCGTGTTTGTGGCACTCGGCCCGTCGAACCATGTGGCCGTCGTCAATGCCGAAACGCTGGAGGTTGAAGACTACATCCTGGTCGGACGGCGCGTCTGGCAGCTGGCGTTCTCGCCCGACGCATCGCTTCTGTTCACGACCAATGGGGTCTCGGGCGATGTCACGGTGATCGACGTGGCCTCACGCAGTCCTTTGCAGACGATCAAGGTCGGCCGCTTCCCCTGGGGCGCGGCGGTGCGGCCATGAGCGGTGGGCTGCGGGTCTCGGACCTCAGTTACCGCTTTGGCAGCAAGACCGCGCTTGACGGCGTTTCCTTTGCGATAGAAGCCGGGCAGTTCTGCGCGCTGCTTGGCCCGAATGGCGCGGGCAAATCCACGCTTTTCGGTCTGCTGACCCGGCTGTTCACGACCCGCGACGGGCGTATCGAAGTGGCGGGGCACGATCTTGCACGCGCGCCGCGTGCAGCATTGGCCCGGATCGGGGTGGTGTTCCAGCAGCCGACCCTCGACCTTGACCTGACGGTGCGGCGTAACCTGCTCTACTTCGCTGCTCTCCACGGTATCACCCACCGCGAGGCGGACCTCAGGGCTGCCGCGGCGCTGGAACGGCTTGGCATGTCCGAGCGGGCGGGCGAGCTTGCTCGCGAGCTCAACGGCGGACATCGGCGGCGGATGGAGATTGCACGGGCGCTGATCCACCGCCCCGATGTGCTTTTGCTGGACGAACCGACAGTCGGCCTTGATGCCGCATCGCGAGCCGCCATCACCCGGCACGTGCATGACCTCGCCGATGACGGGATGACCGTCCTCTGGGCGACGCACCTGACGGATGAGGTCTTGCCCCTGGACCGGCTGGTGATCCTGCATCACGGCAGGGTGTTGGCCGATGGCATTGCCGGGCAAGTCGGGCGGCCCCGGCTTTCCGACCGGTTCCTCGCGCTGACGGGGGCCGGTGAAACTGGGCTCCTTGCTCAGAACAAGAGGGGGCTGGCATGACCTGGCTTGTAGCGATGCGTGCCATCCTGCACCGTGAGGCGCTGCGGTTCCTGGGCCAGAAGGGCCGCCTGGTCGCCGCGCTTGTACGCCCGCTGGTCTGGCTGCTGGTCTTTGCGGCGGGCTTCCGCGCAGCACTTGGCCTGTCGATCACCGCGCCGTACCAGACCTATGTGGACTACGAGACCTACATCGTCCCCGGTCTTTGCGGCATGATCCTGCTGTTCAACGGCATGCAATCTTCGCTTTCGCTGGTCTACGACCGCGAGATGGGGTCGATGCGACTGCTGCTGACGTCGCCTCTGCCCAGATGGTGGCTGCTTGCGTCCAAGCTGCTGGCCGGGTCGATGATCTCTGTCATGCAGGCCTACGCGTTTCTGGCTATTGCTTATGTCTACGGCGTGAGGATGCCGCCCTTGGGGTACGTCGCCGCGTTTCCGGCGCTGCTTCTCGCGGCGCTCATGCTGGGCGCGCTTGGGCTGATGCTCTCGTCCTTCATCCGTCAGCTGGAGAACTTCGCCGGGGTGATGAACTTCGTGATCTTCCCGATGTTCTTTCTGTCGTCGGCGCTTTATCCGCTGTGGAAGATGGCCGAAGCCTCGGTCCTCTTGCACAACATCTGCGCCGCCAATCCTTTCACCCATGCGGTCGAGATGATCCGTTTCGGGCTTTATCGTCAGTTCGAACCCGTCGCCTGCGCGGTGACTGTCGGCGCGCTCGTCCTGTTTGGTGCTGCAGCGGTCTGGGGCTATGATCCGGCACGGGGGATGACCGCCCGCCGTGTGTGAAAGGAAACCAGCGATGATCCGGACGGTAGTTGCACTTTTTCTGGCCGCAGCGCCTGCCTTGGCAGACGAGTACGGCGACCTGAACCCAGACGAACTGTCCTTGAGCCGCATCATCGATGACATCGCCCGCGGCGAAACCTCGATGACGAACTGTGCGGCTGGCTACATGATCACCAAGTCCGGGCGGCACCAGACGGCGCGTGCTGTGTTCGAGGCCTGTGCCAACGATGGTTGGACCGGGGCGATGACCTGGATGAGCCAGCTTGACGACAACGGGTTTGGCGCGCCGGAAGACCCGGACGCCGCCGCCGAATGGGACCGCCGGGCCGCCGAGGCGGGTGATCCGGTCGGCAAGTTCAACTACGGTCTCGATCTGATGCGCGGTCGGGGAGTGCCGCAGGATGTGGCGCAGGGGCGTGCTCTGATCGACGAGGCCGCGAGTTTGGGCCTGCCGGTGGCCAGGCGCCTGCAGGATGCGGACTACGATCTAGACGCGGTCACGCCCGACGCTGACAACTGGAAGTACACGCCTGCATCCTGACCGGTGTGGGTAGTCCATCTACGCCTTTGGTCCTATTCGCCCGGCGGCAGGTCACCGATACAGTGTCCTTGCCATATCAATGGGAGGACATGACATGAAGTGGACGAAACCTAAGGCAGTTGAAATCCGTTGCGGCATGGAAATCAACATGTATGGCCCGGCTGAAGACGATGGGCGCGAAGTGCTCTGACGTGTTCTGATGCTGGTGACCGTGCTCGGGGCCGGGGCCGGCGGCGGGCTTCCGCAATGGAACTGCGCCTGCCGGAACTGTGAAAGTGCCCGCGCCGGACTTCTGCCACGGATGACCCAGTCGTCCGTGGCAGTTTCTTCGAACGGCGTTGACTGGGTCGTTCTCAACGCCTCGCCCGATATCCGTGACCAGATCGAACACTGCCAGGCGTTGCGCCCACCCGCCTTGCGGGGCAGCCCGATCCGGGGCGTTGTGCTGACCAATGCCGATGTCGACCATGTCGCGGGGCTTCTGACGCTGCGGGAAAAGACCCCGTTTGCCATCCATGCCACAGCGGAGACCCTGTCCGTGCTCGCCGCCAACACAGTCTTTGGTGTTCTTGATCCGGCTCTGGTTGACCGCCGGGCGATCACGCTGGGTGCTGCGTTCAGCCCGGTCGACGGTCTGACGGTGACTGCTTTCGCGGTTCCGGGAAAGGTCGCGCTGTACCTTGAAGGTGCGGCCCCGGAGACGAAGATGATCGGCGAACAGACAATCGCACTTGGCATATCCGACGGGGTGAGCCGCCTTTACTATGTACCCGGCTGCGCCGACATCCCCGACTGGCTTGTCGAAAAACTGTCGGATGGCGATCTTCTGCTTTTCGACGGCACGGTCTGGGCCGACGACGAAATGGCCGTGACCGGCACGGGCGGCAAGACCGGCGGCCGCATGGGCCATATCGCGATGTCGGGTGACACCGGCAGCCTGGCACGGCTCGCCAGCCTGAAGGACTGCCGCAAGGTCTATGTCCATATCAACAACACCAACCCTGTCCTGCAACCCGACGGCCCCGAACGCGCCGAAGTCAGCGCGCTAGGGTGGACCGTCGCCCATGACGGGTTGGAGTTTCGGCTATGAACGACATGGCAACCGCCCGGGCGGCGTTTGAGGCGCGACTGCGCGCCATCGGCGACGAACGCTATCATGACAAGCACCCGTTCCATCACTTGCTGCATTCGGGCGGCTGTTCGATTGATCAGGTCCGCGCCTGGGTGATCAACCGGTACTATTACCAAAGCCGCATCCCGATGAAGGACGCTGCCTTCATAAGCCGGGTGGAGGATCCCGCCCTGCGCCGGGCCTGGCGGTCGAGGATCGAGGACCATGACGGCACGGCGACGCGCGAGGGCGGCATCGCGCGCTGGCTGAGGCTCGCCGAGGCGGTTGGACTTGACCGCGACTACGTGGCCTCCGCGCGCGGGGTACTTCCCGCCACCCGCTTTGCCGTGGATGCTTATGTCCGCTACGTGCGGGACGAACCGCTGCTGAAGGCCGTAGCCTCATCGCTGACCGAGCTTTTCGCGCCGAAGATTCATGCCGAACGGATCGCCGGACTGCTGGAAAACTACGCCTTCGCCACGCCCGAGACGATCGCCTACTTCCGCCATCGCCTTGATGAGGCACCAAAGGACGTGGCCTTCGGTCTTGGCTGGGTGCTGAACCATGCCGTCACCGCGGCAGATCAGGATGCGGCGGCGGCGGCGCTGACGTTCAAGACCGAAGTGCTCTGGTCGCAGCTCGACGCGCTCTATTCCGCCTATGTGGCCCCCGGAAACATCCCGCCCGGCGCATGGCGTCCCGGCGACGGGATCGTTGCGTGACCGCGGCGGCAATCCCATCGCTGCCGCGGGGCGTGCGGACGCACCACGATCGGGTGCGCGATACCGAAGTGCTGCTTGGGCCTGAGCGGGCACTGATGCTGGACGAAATCGGTGCCGCGATCTTGTCGGAGGTGGACGGGAAACGCTCTGTAGCCGAGATATCGGCGCTGCTGGCCGCGCGTTACGGCGCACCCCCCGACGCCGTGCAGAGCGACGTTGTGGAGTTTCTGGGCGACCTTGCCGACAAGCGGCTCTTGGACATGAGCCATGCCTGAGCCGAGAATCAGCCCACCCACCGCCATGCTCGCGGAACTGACGCACCGTTGTCCGCTGGCGTGCCCCTATTGCTCCAACCCGCTGGAACTGACGGCCAAAGCGTCGGAGCTTTCTACCGATACATGGGCCCGCGTCTTCGCCGAAGCCGCCGATCTCGGCGTGCTGCAACTGCATCTGTCCGGCGGCGAGCCTGCGGCGCGGCGCGATCTGGAGGCACTGGTGGCCCATGCCCGCGCAGCCGGGCTCTACACCAACCTCATCACCTCCGGCGTCGGCCTGACCCGCGCCCGGCTTGAGGCACTGGAGGCCGCCGGGCTCGACCACATCCAGCTTTCGGTGCAGGGCGTCACGCCCGAGGTTGCCGATCTGGTCGGCGGGTACAAGGGCGGGTTCGCCCGGAAGATGGAGGTCGCGGAACACATCGCGGCACTGGGCCTGCCACTCACCCTCAACGCCGTGATGCACCGGCTCAATCTCGACGATCTGCCTGCCACGCTGGCGCTGGCAGAGCGGTTGGGCGCGCGGCGGATCGAGGTGGCCTGCGTCCAGTTCCAGGGATGGGCGCTGAAGAACCGCGGTGCCTTGCAGCCGACGCGCGAACAGGTCGAAAAGGCCAAGGAGATTGTCGCCGAGGCGCGCAGGTCACGCCAGGGCGGGCCGGTGATCGATTTCGTTCCACCGGACTATTACGCTGATTTTCCGAAGGCTTGCATGGGCGGCTGGGGGTCGACCGGCCTGAACATCGCGCCTGACGGCACCGTCCTGCCCTGCCATGCGGCGCAGACTATTCCGGGCCTGCGCTTCCAGAACGTGGCAGAGGCATCGCTGTCGGACATCTGGTATCGGGGGTCGGCCTTCGCGGCCTATCGCGGCACCGACTGGATGCCTGAACTCTGCCGAACCTGCGACCGGCGCGACGTCGATTTCGGCGGTTGCCGCTGTCAGGCGATGGCGATTCTGGGTGACGCGTCGGCGACCGATCCGGTTTGCCGGAAGTCTCCCGGGCGTCAGCAACTCGACGCGCTTCTGATGACCGAGGGCGCGGCCGGTGGCGACCCGGTGCTGATCTATCGCGGTTGATCGTCCGGACCCCGCATCAATCTGCGGGGGCGCCTTTCCACCACCCGGCCATCACCTACGACCAATGTGCAATACCCCCGGCGCATCCCCGGGACGAATACTGCAGGTACTCGGGCACCGATGCGAACCGCACCGGCAGGAGCCGGGACGAATATACAGGGAGGAGATGGAATGAACCGTTTCGTGCTGGCCGCGGTTGCGGCCCTTTGCGCGGCCGGTGTGGCGCAGGCCGAGGTCACTGAACAGGACCTTCTGAATGACGCGACCACGACCGGCGACGTGCTGACCAACGGTATGGGGCGCGACTTGCAGCGCTACAGCCCGCTGAACATCCTGAACAAGGACAACGTGGCCAACCTCGTCCCGGCCTGGGCGTTTTCGCTTGGCGGCGAGAAGCAGCGCGGGCAGGAAACGCAGCCGCTGATCCATGACGGCGTGATGTATCTTACCGGATCCTATTCGCGGCTTTATGCGGTCGACCTCAAGACCGGACAGGAAATCTGGCAGTACGATGCACGCCTGCCCGAAGGCATCCTGCCCTGCTGCGACGTCGTGAACCGCGGTGCCGCGATCTATGGCAACAACATCTATTTCGGCACCCTCGACGCCCGCATCGTGGCGCTTGACCTCAAGACCGGCGATGTCGTGTGGAACAAGGAAATCGCCGAATACAAGGAGGGCTACAGCTACACCGCAGCCCCGCTGATCGTGAACGGCCTCGTCATCACCGGGAACTCCGGCGGTGAATTCGGCATCGTCGGCGAAGTGCAGGCGCGGGATGCGAATACCGGTGAGCTTGTCTGGACCCGTCCGACAATCGAAGGTCACATGGGCACCCTGAACGGCGCAGAAAGCACCATGACCGGGACGCTGAACGCGACCTGGCCAGGTGATCTGTGGAAAACCGGCGGCGGGGCGACCTGGCTTGGCGGCTCTTACGATGCCGACACCAACACCCTTGTCTTCGGCACCGGCAACCCAGCCCCGTGGAACAGCCACCTGCGCAACGCCGGAACCCCGGTCGAGGGCAACGCAGGCGACAACCTCTATGCCGCGTCGCGCCTTGGCATCGACCCGGCTACGGGCGAGATCAAATGGCACTTCCAGACCACCCCTCGCGAAGGCTGGGACTATGACGGCGTGAACGAGGTCGTGGGCTTCGTGGATGCGGAAGGCAACAAGCGCTACGCCACCGCTGATCGGAACGGCTTCTTCTACATCCTGAACCGCGAAGACGGCAAATTCGTCGCTGCCTACCCCTTCGTCAAGGACATCAGCTGGGCCAGCGGCATCGACGCCGAGGGCCGCCCGATCTACAACGAAGACAACCGTCCCGGTGACCCGTCGGCGGCTGCAGATGGTGCAAAAGGCGAGCAGATCTTTGCCGTACCTTCGTTCCTTGGCGGCAAGAACTGGATGCCGATGGCGTACAGCCAGAACACGGGCCTCTTCTACGTGCCTTCGAACGAGTGGGGCATGGACATCTGGAACGAACCCGTCACCTACAAGAAGGGTGCCGCCTATCTCGGCTCCGGCTTCACCATCAAGCCGCTCTTCGAAGATCACATCGGCAGCCTGAAGGCGATGGATCCGAACACCGGCGAAGTGAAGTGGGAGTTCAAGAACCCGTCCCCGCTCTGGGGTGGCGTGATGACTACCGCTGGCGGCCTGGTCTTTACCGGCACGCCTGAAGGCAAGTTCATCGCCTTCGACGACGCGACGGGCGAAGAGCTTTGGTCGTTCCAGACCGGCTCGGGCATCGTCGGGCAGCCGATCACCTGGGAACAGGACGGCGAGCAGTACGTCTCGGTGATTTCGGGCTGGGGCGGCGCAGTGCCGCTCTGGGGTGGCGAAGTGGCCAAGGAGGTCAACTTCCTGAACCAAGGCGGCATGGTCTGGACGTTCCGGCTGCCGAAACAGCTGGCCTCGAACTGACCCATGAATGCCATCGCGCGGGCCTCCGGTCCGCGCGCGCCTGGGCGCCCCGCCATCCGCGGGGCGCCTTTTTTCGTGCCGATCACGCGAATGCTACCTTTTGCCAGTTCAGCAAGTCTCCGGCTCCTGATAGACAGAAGTGTAGCTAGTGTGTGGGTACGAGTATGAACACTGTTCAGAGGGCCGAAGCGGACCTGTGTCTGAAGTCAGCCCTGATCGTTGATGATCACCCGCTTTTCTGTGAAGCCCTGTCGATGACGCTTTCGAATGTCGTTGGCATCCAGTCGATCAGCTGTACCAACCGGCTCGAGCCCGCGCTCGCCGTTCTGGCTGGCAAGCAAAAGCCAAGCGTAGTCGTCCTTGACTTGAATCTGCCGGACGTAAACGGCCTCGAGGGTCTGGTCCGGGTCAAGTCGGTGTCGGGTGATGTGCCCATCGTCGTCGTGTCGTCAATGACCGAGCCACGGATAGT
The DNA here is from genome assembly GCF_051645465.1 of Tabrizicola sp. Classification (GTDB taxonomy): domain Bacteria; phylum Pseudomonadota; class Alphaproteobacteria; order Rhodobacterales; family Rhodobacteraceae; genus Tabrizicola. The sequence goes on from NZ_JBOFBI010000079.1 coordinate 18,377, forward strand.
GCGTTCAGCACTCAGGCTTGGCGCGAACGGTTTCGTCCCCAAACACAGCCCGCGTCATGTCTTTCGTGAGGCATTTGCCAAGATTGCCGCAGGAGGTGTCTGGCTGCCCGAAGACATGGCGTTGGAGGATGATGATGCACCCGATCGCGGCATGGAACTTGCGGCCAAGCTGGCGCTGCTGACGCGGCAGCAGGGTCGGATACTCCAACTCATCTGTCAGGGGCTGATGAACAAGCAGATCGCCTTCCTGCTGTCCATCGCCGAAACCACTGTCAAGGCCCACGTGACCGAGATCATGCGCAAGCTCCAGGTCGTCAGCCGCACGCAAGCGCTTCTGCTCGCGAAGGAGGGGAACATTTCCTCCCTATTGCTGAATGACTAGCAAAGGCCTAGTTTGGCCCATCCTCAGTTCTGGGAGGGCGAGGTGCAGGCCAGAAGGGCGCCCCATCGACGTCTGCGTGCGGACCCGGTGACTAGATCCGCCCAAGTCCATGCTGGTCATCCATTTCCGGCTCGAGCGCTTTCCGAACAGCTTGGCCGCGGCCCGTTTTCGCTCGTCACCCTCTTCGTCTCGCCGGACGTCAACCTCGACCTGCTGCTCGAGCGTATGAAGCGAAGCTTTGGCGACACGCCGGTGATCGGTTGCACGACATCCGGAGAAATCCGCGACGGGTACGCCGATGGCACCATCGTCGCTTTGGGCCTGACGAAGGACCATTTTGCCACCGAAACCGTATTGATCGACGACCTCGGGCGGCTTGATCCACAGACCCTCATCCGCGAGCTCAGCCGATCGCGGCAACGGCTTTCGGACAGTCATCCGAACTGGCAGTACGAATTTGCTTTCCTGCTCGTTGACGGGCTTTCGCTCAAGGAAGACGAGTTGGCCGCTCTTCTGTCGGCAGGTCTGGGGCCGGTGCCGCTGTTTGGCGGCTCGGCCGGCGACGGCACCCGGTTTCAGTCGACCTGGCTCTTCCACAAGGAGCGCAAGCTGAACAATGCCGCGTTGCTGACGTTCGTGCGCACCGATTGCCCGATTCGCGTCTTCAATTTCGATCACCTTGTACCGTCGGCACAGCGCATGGTGGTGACCGAAGCCGATCCAGACCGCCGCATCGTCCGCCAGATCAACGCAGAACCCGCGGCGCGCGAGTACGCGCGGCTTCTCGGCCGCGATCCCGACCAGCTGTCACGCTTCACCTTCGCTGCGCATCCCGTCGTCGTCAGAATTGGTGACCGGCACCACGTGCGCGCCATCCAGCAGGTCGATGCGAATGGCGATCTCGTGTTCTTTTCGGCAATTGACGAGGGCGTTGTGCTGACGCTTGCCGAACCGCGCGACATGGTCGAACATCTCTCGTCGTCGCTTGACGGACTGACGGGCCCTAGCGGCAAACCTCAGACTATCCTCGCGTTTGACTGCATTCTGCGAAAGCTTGAGGCCGAACAGAAACAGATGGTCGGGCAGATTTCTAATCTGCTGCAACAGCACCAGGTTGTCGGCTTCTCGACATATGGCGAGCAATACGGTGCGATGCATGTCAATCAGACGATCACCGGCGTCGCGATCTATCCGCCCGGGTCCTGACATGCGGTTGACCGAGACATCCTCTGCACGACTGTCAAACGGGCTTCTCTCCGCGGAAGACGGGCCGGAACGGCGCAACGAAAAGCTTCTGCAGATTGTCGAAGTGCTGATGCGCCATGTCGAGCAGATGGGCGACGACCATGGCGCCGCCTACGCACATTTTCACCGCGCTGCCATGCTCGAGGACCAGGTCAGGCAGCGGACTGCCGACCTCGCAACGGCGCTCGACCTCCTGAACGACTCGAACGCGCAGCTGGGGGCTGCCACCCGCGAAGCCGAAATGGCGCGCAAGAATCTCTCCAATGCCATCGAGACGGTGCAGGAAGGCTTTGCCCTCTTCGATCCGACGGATGTGCTGGTGATGTGCAACTCCCGTTTCGGGATGCACATGCCCGATATCCTCTCAAAGCTGAAATCCGGCCTGACCTTCAATGAATACATCGAGATGGTGTCGCAGTCGCCATACCTTGAGCTCGGCGATACCCAGACGCCACTGACCTGGGCGTTCGCCCGGCGCGAGCGTCACCGCGACCCTCACGTGATCTTCAATGTCCGCCTGAAGTATGATCGGTGGGTCCAGGTCAGCGAACAGCGGACCGCCGACCGCGGCACGGTCATACTGCAAACCGACGTGACTGACCTGATCAGGCTGGAACGGCAGGAGCGATCGAAGCTCCTCGACGATCAGGCCCGGATGATCAGCGCGACGCTTGACCACATAAGTCAGGGCGTTGCGATCTTTGATCCGCAACTTCGCATCGTTGGTTGGAATGCGAGGCTCAGTCACCTTCTTGCCATTCCGGCCGGCCGCATCAGGGCCGGACAGGATTTCGATCTGCTTCTGGAACGGCTTGGTCCGGCCACAAGATTTCCAGGGACGGTGACCCGCGATGCCCTTCTTGCCTGGGCCCGGCAAACGGGGCCAAGGCTGCCTTTGTCGTTCGAGCTGCACAGAGAAGACGTTGTCCTCGAAGCCTTTGGCCAGGAAATGCCGGACCGCGGCTTCGTGATCTCGTTCACCGACATCACGCGCGAACGCGCGACCGCACAGGCCATGGCGCTTGCCAACGAGACGCTTGAGGCACGCGTCGCCGAAAGGACCAACGATCTTGAAGATGCGCTCAAACGCGCCGAACGGGCGAATTCCTCGCGCTCGCGCTTCGTGGCGGCTGCGTCGCACGATCTGCTCCAACCGCTCTCGGCAGCAAAACTGTTCCTGGAATCGGTCAGGGACGAAGTGACCGAAAGCCGCCCCGCAGACACTCTCGCCAAGGCCCAGAATGCCCTGCAGAGCGTCGAAAGCATCCTCAGCGCGCTCCTGGACATCTCGAAGCTCGAACTCGGTGCCGACGAGATCGAAGTGACATCCGTCCGGCTCCTGCCGATGCTGAAGCAGCTGACCGCCGAATTCGCCCCGGCCGCAGCGCGCAAGGGCATCCGTCTGACGATCATGCCCTGCGATCTGATGGTGCGCAGCAATCCCACCTATCTGCGGCGGATCATGCAGAACCTTATCGGAAATGCGATCCGCTATACTGACAGCGGGCGCGTACTTGTCGGTTTGCGCCGCCTGCCGGGTGCTGTGCGGCTAGAGGTGCACGATACCGGCGCGGGGATTCCCGAAAAGGACCACCGCGCGATCTTCCGCGAGTTCCACCGGCTGAACGCCCGCGCCTCCGCTTCCGAGGGGATGGGCCTCGGGCTCGCGATTGTCGAGCGCGCCTGCGTGCTGCTGGACCACCCGCTTTCCTTGAAGTCTGAAGTCGGCCACGGCAGCACTTTCCGCGTCAACCTGGGTCGAAGCTCGCTGGTACGCCCGCCTGAAGCATCCGAGTCTACTGACAGGGTTTCCCTTGCGGATACGGTGTCCGATTGCCTCGCGCTGCTAGTTGAAAACGACATCGACGTTGCCCGTGCGCTCACGCTTCTGCTTGAGAAATGGGGCATCGAAGTGCTGCATGCATCATCGGGCGAAGAGGCGCTCTCAAAGCTCGACGCTCTCGGGATCACACCGGACTTCTGCCTGATCGACCATCAGCTTGGCGACGGAATGACAGGCGTCGAGACTATCGGGGCGCTTCGTGCCCGGAACCCGAGTATTCCCCTGCGTCTCGTAACCGCCAATCGCTCTGCCGAGCTGCAATTGGTCTGCGAGGCCATGTCGATCCTTGTCCTCCACAAGCCTGTCTCCGCCGAAGCTCTGAGCGAGTTCCTGCGCCTTACGTCTGGAAAGGCACATGTGGCAGAGCAGGCTTTGTTGCACATACCGGCTTGAGGTCGCCCCGGCGTCTTCAGCATTCCGTCTCACCAACTCCGCAAGCTTTACCGGTCAACCGATCCGTAGGCCCGCTTGCTTTTCTGATTCTCTGGTCCTGTCTGGACGAGGGAGATTGGATATGACACGGGCCTATTCGACGGATCTTCGGGAGCGTGTTGTGGCGGCGGTTCGGACGGAACGCTCGAAGCCAGTGCGATGGCGGCCGCGAGCAGCTCCCGCACTGGTGCCCGCCCAGTTTTGCCTTTGGCCTGCCGCCCGGCTCATCGAGCGGCGGGCTTGTCAGGCTGCATCGTCGGTGGGGTTCAGGTCGAACCGCTCGCCCGGGTAGAACTTGGCCAGCCGCACGTCGGCAGACCGGGCATGGCCCTCCATCCCCTCCAGCCGCGAAATCCGTGCTGTGGCCAGCGCCAGTTCGCGTGACGCCGCGCGGGTGGCGCGCTGCCAGGTGACGGTCTTCATGAACTTGTGCACCGACAGCCCGCCTGTGTAGCGCCCGGCGCCCGAGGTCGGAAGCACGTGGTTCGGGCCCGAGCATTTATCGCCGTAAGCCACCGTCGTCTCTTCGCCCAGAAAGAGCGAGCCGTATGCCTGCAGACGATGCAGCCACCAGTCCAGATCGGCGGCCTGGACATGCAGATGTTCCGGCGCGTAGTCGTCGGCGACCCGTGCCATTGCCTCGGCGCTGTCGCAGAGCATCACTTCGGCATAGTCGGCCCAGGCAGCGCGGGCGTTTGTGGCGTTCACCTCGGGCAGTTCGGCGATCATTGCGGGCACCAGCGCCATCACCCGCTCGGCCAGCGCACGCTCGGTCGTGACCAGCCAGACCGGCGAGTTGTAGCCGTGCTCGGCCTGCCCGACGAGGTCCCAGGCGACAAGCTCGGGGTCGGCCGTCGCGTCGGCGATGACCATGCTGTCGGTGGGGCCTGCGAACATGTCGATGCCGACCTGACCGTAAAGGATGCGCTTCGCTTCGGCCACGTACTGGTTGCCGGGGCCGACGAGGATGTCGGCCTTGGGCAGGCCGAAAAGGCCGTTGGCCATGGCCGCCACGCCCTGCACGCCGCCAAGGTTCAGGATCACATCGGCACCGCAGAGGTCCATCGCGAAGAGGATGGCGGGCGGGATGCCGACACCGGGGCGTGGCGGCGAGCAGGCCGCGATGTGCGGAACACCCGCGACCTTTGCCGTGGTGATGGTCATGATGGCGGATGCGATGTGGCTGTAGCGCCCGCCCGGCACATAGCAGCCGGCAGAGGAGACGGGGATCTGCTTCTGCCCGGCGATCAGGCCGGGCAGAATCTCGATTTCGCAGTCCGTGATCGTGCCGCGCTGCGCCTCGGCAAAGCGGGCAATGTTGCGGTGCGCGAACCGGATGTCGCCTTTCAGCTTTTCCGGCACCAGCGTCGCTGCCTTTGCCCGGGTCTCGGCCGAGACGACGATGTCGCCCTGCCAGTTGTCCAGATCGCGGGCAAGGCGGATGGCGGCGGCGTCGCCATCCCTCTCGATCTCGTCCAGCATGGCCTCGACGGCGGCGCGGACATCGGTTTGACCGGACTCAGCGGTGAGGGTCGACTTCTTCAGGTAAATCATGGTCATTCAAAGCTCACATGCGGCCCTTCCAAGGCACGATCTTGCGCTCGACAAAGCGCATCAACATGTCGAAGGCATAGGCGATGATCGCAATCACG
>NZ_JBOFBI010000080.1:0-23082 GCF_051645465.1 Tabrizicola sp.
TACAGCGCACCATCCAACGGTGCGCTGTAGCGCACCCTACGACGCCCCACCGTCATGCCTATCGGTTCATGAACGAGCAATTGATACAAATGATTTCAAAGACTTGCGCCTCTGTCCCACCGTGGGACAACTCTGACGCAGGTGGTGGTGCCCCCAGAGAGACTCGAACTCCCGACCCTCTGATTACAAATCAGATGCTCTACCAGCTGAGCTATAGGGGCCACGGGCCACCAGATACCCTCGCGGCCCGCTCCGCGCAAGGCCTCAGTCCCGCTGCCCCCGCGCGACGACGATGACGGCCACCAGCCCCACCCCCATGACCAGAAGCGCCGCCGGAGCCGCTTCCGACAGCCGCTCAAGGCTCGCCAGCTCGAAGACCCGAGTTGAAAGGGTGTTGTAGTTGAAGGGCCGGAGGAGAAGCGTCGCGGGCAGCTCCTTCACGCAATCGACGAACACCACCAGCAGCGCCGTCAGCACCGAGCCCCGCATCAGCGGGAGGTAGACGCCCGAGAGCGTCCCCCCCGACGTCCGCCCAAGCGACCGGGCCGCCATGGCCAAGGACGGCGAGACCCGGCCATAAGCCGCATCGATCGCGCCCTGGGCGATGCCGAAGAAGCGGACCATGTAGGCCAGGCCCAGTGCCGCCGCGGTGCCGGTGATCAGCAGGCCGGGATCCTGCCCCGTCAGCCCCTGGATCGCATCGGCCAGCCGGTGATCGAGCGCGGCGAGCGGCAGGAGGAGCCCAAGCGCAAGAACCGCCCCCGGTGCGGCATAGCCGATCAGGGTCACCGGCAGCAGCCACTGCGCAAGGGTCGAACCTGCCATCCGCAGGGCATAGACCAGGAACAGGGCAGCCCCGACCGTGACCGCGGCGGCAATGCCTCCGACGATCAGCGTGTTCGTCAGCGCCTCCACGAGCCCCGGCGAAAGCCAGCCTTCCGGAGCGCCGGCAGAATGCACCAGCATCACCGCGACCGGCAGGACGAAGCCACCGAGAAACGGCAGAAGGCATAGCGCCGTCGCATACCAACGCTTGCCGCCGACAATCGGCTGCGGCTCGGTCGGCGCAGCACTCCGCCCCAGCCGGTGAAATCGCGCCCCGCCCCGCCCTGCCCGTTCGAGGCCGACGAGCAGAAGGATCAACAGCAGGATCACCCCGGCGATCTGCGCCGCGCCCCCGGCATTGCCGCCATTGAGCCAGGTCGAGAAGACTCCGGTCGTCAGTGTCTGCACGCCGAAATGGTGGACCGTGCCGTAGTCCGCGACCGTCTCCATCAGCGCCAGCGCTACACCGGCTGCGATCGCGGGCCGGGCAAGAGGCAGGCCTATCCGGAAGAACATCCCCCAGGGCCCGCAGCCAAGCGCGCGGGCGACTTCATAGGCGCGGCCCGACTGCTCGCGGTAGGCGGCGCGGGCGAGGAGGTAGACGTAGGGGTAAAGCGCGAAGGAAAGGACCAGGATCGCGGCCCAGAGCGAGCGGGTTTCGGGGAACCAGTAGTCGCGGGCCGAGGCCCAGCCGAAACCCGCACGGAGGCCCGACTGCACCGGCCCGGCGTAGTCCAGAAGGTCGACCAGCGCATAGGCCCCGACATAGGCCGGGATCGCAAGCGGGAAGAGGAGCGCGTGCGACAGCCAGTGCCGGCCGGGAAAGCGGTACTGGCTGATCAGCCAGGCCGCGCCCGTCCCCATCGCCGCGGTCAGGACAGCGACGCCCAGCATCAGAAGAAGCGTCGTTCCGAGATAGCGCGGCAGGACCGTCGCCATGAGGTGTGGCCAGATGTTTTCGGTGGGGTTCAGGGCAATCCAGACGATCGAAACGATAGGCGCCAGCACCACTCCGGCGATGATCACAGCGCCGATCGCCCAGAGGCCGGAGAGGCGCCATGACGGGCGGCGGTCAAGTTGAGTGAAACGGTCGGACATCCTGCGCCGGGGGTTACAGGAAAGCGGTTTAACTGTCCAGAAAAGCCCTTATAGTCGCGCCGCCGGGCCCGAGATGCCCGAGACTTAAAGTCAGGCCCGATGCGCATAGTCTACCACCTTGGTGCCCATTGCACCGACGACGACCGGCTGGTCCGCTGCCTTCTGAAAAACCGCGGTACGCTGGCGGAACAAGGCATCGTCGTGCCCTCTCCGACACGCTACCGCAAGCTTCTGCGCGACACGGCGGGGCAGCTTAGGGGCGCGCCCGCGTCGCAGGACACCGAAGCGATGATCCTGGACCAGATCATGGACGAGACAACGGCCGAACGGCTGATCCTATCCTGGACAAGCTTCCTCAGCTTTCCGGCCTACGCCTTGCGTGGCTCGCTTTACGGCCACGGCGGCGAGAGGGTCCGCGCGTTCACCCAGATCTTTCCGGACATCCAGGCCGAGTTCCACCTTGCCATCCGCAATCCCGCGACCTTCGTGCCCGAGCTTAGAACGCGCGCGAATTCCAAGGGGCACGAGGATATCGCCGAGGGTGTCGACCCCTTCAGCCTGCGCTGGTCGGATGCCGTGGCCCAGATCCTGGCCGCCAATCCCGAGGTTCCGCTGACCATCTGGTGCGATGAAGATACGCCGCTCATCTGGCCCGAAGTCCTGCAGGCCGTCTCGGGCCATGACCCGGATACCCGCCTTGCCGACGATGACGAACTTCTGGCCCTTATCATGACCGAAACCGGCTTGGCGCGCTTCCACGGCTATTGCCGCGATCATCCGCCGCAGTCGGTGTCGCAGCGGCGGCGGATCGTGATGGCGTTCCTGGAGAAGTTCGGCCGGCCCGAGCAGCTGGAGGCCGAGGTCAACGTTCCCGGCTGGACCGAAAGGACGGTCAGAGAGCTGACCGAGGCCTATCTTGAGGACATCGAACGCATCCGGCGCAACCCGGACGTCAGGTTCATCGAGCCCTGATCAGCTCATCCCGAGCGCGGTCTTGTAAAGCTCCAGCACCGCTTCCTCTTCCGCAAGCTCATCGGGCTTGCGCTTCCGGAGTGCAATCACCTTGCGCATGACACGCGTGTCATAGCCGCGGCCCTTCGCTTCGGCCATGAGCTCTTTCTGCTGCTCGGTGACGTCTTTCTTTTCCGCCTCCAGCTGCTCAAAGCGTTCGATGAACTGCCGAAGCTCGTCGGCGGTTACGGCATAGGGGTCGGTCGCGTCGGCCATGGCGGTCCTCGATAATCGGATGGGTCAGCGGTTCCTACCCCGCCCGGCGGTGCGGGTTCAAGGCAGGATCGGACGCGTGCGGCGGATTGCTTGCGTCGACGGGCGGGAAGGTTTAGCTCGGCATTGGTTTTTCAGGGGGGCCAAAGATGCAGGCACTGATCTGGGGGGGTGCTGGTCTGACGGTAGTCGGGCTTCTGGGCCTTGGCTACTGCATCCAGCGCGCGGTCCGGGCGAAGCGGTCGGGGCTTGACGACGCGTCGCTTCGGGCGGAGCTGCAGCGGGTCGTCGTGATCAACCTTGCAGCGGTCGGGATTTCGGCGCTTGGGCTTGCCGCCGTGGTCGCAGGAATCCTGCTGGGCTAGACCGCCTGGCCGCCCAGGGCGGCGAAGCCCTGGCCGTCGCGGATCAGCCGGTCGATCAGCGGAGCGGGGCTCCAAAGGGCCGCTTCCGCCCCCCAGGCCCGCAGATCGTGTCTGACGACCATCAAGCCCCGCTCATCAGCCTGATGCATCGGCCCGCCCTGCCAGCGCGGAAAGAACTGGCCCGCGACCATCAGGTAGTCGATGTCCGATGCGTGTAGCGCGAGGCCTTCGTCCAGAAGCCGCGCGCCTTCGTTTGCCAGTGCGGCCAGCCAGCGGTTCAGGACCTCTGGCGCAGGCATCGCACGCAGGACCGTGGGCGCTTCGGCGGAAAAGTCCTCAAGCCTGCGTGCGCCGAACTCGTCCAGCGCCGACGCGATCAGCCGACGCGGAACCCCCCGCGCCAGCATCCAGGCGATCGCGGTCCGGCCTGCCTCGGCCAGCCTTGACCCAAGAACCGGGCGTTCGCCGACGAGCAGCGGCGAAATCCCCATCCGGCGCAACCCGGCAATCGCTGTCGCGCGGGCCAGAGGCGGCACGCCCTCGGCCGATGACAACTCGCAAACCCGTTGCGACGGCGCGAGTGCCAGGCCCATTTCGCCGTCGGCACCACCCAGAACAACATGCGCGGCACCCGGCAGACCACCCCGGTCGCCCGTGGGGTCAGGCCGCCGGTCGTGGATCAGAAAAGGCAACGTCGCCAATGCCTTGTGGTCTTCGGTGGCGTTCAGACGGGTCCTCATGTCCAGCGCCTGCTCTGGCGACAGGCTGCCGGCCCGCTGAGCCTCGGCAATTCCTGCCTCGATGGTGGCGACACCGCTTTTGCGGGCCTCCTCTCCTGGAAAGACCCAGGCGACGCCCAAGCCGCGGGACAGTGCCGCGATGGCCAGCGGGACGAGGCCGGGGGACGTTCCAGAAAGCCCGATCTGGTTGACGGACAGCGGCCTCAACCGGGCCATGACGGCCGGGACCGCAAGCGCGCGACGCTCGGCCTTTGCGGCTGCACGCAGGCCCGCGGCTTCGACCGTCTGCTCGAGGTCGCGCCGGACGACCGCTTCAAACGCCAGCCCGTTCTCGACTGGCAGAAGAAGTGCCGCTTCGACGCAGTCGACGATCCTTCGGTTCGCAGGCAGCCGTGCCGCCTGTTCGCGGCGGGCGGCGGCAATGGCGTTTTGCCACTCGGCCGGATCGGGGGCCTGGCGGGTCAGAAGCTCGCGCACTGCAAGGGCCCCGGCCAGGCGCACAGCTGCCGACAGCGGGATGCTTTCGGTGATGCCGTCGACGAGGCCGAGGGACAGTGCCTCGGACGCCGGGACAGGCCGCCCGGTCAGCAGAAGGCGGAGCGCGGCCTTCGCGCCGATCAGCCGGGGCAGGCGCTGCGAGCTGCCCGCGGCCGGGCAGAGGCCGAGCGACACATCGGCAAAAGCGATGCGCAGGCTTGAGGCGGCAAGCCGGGCACGCGCGGCCAGGGCAAGCTCGGCCCCAGGCCCGGTGACAAGGCCATGCACGACGGCGACCACGGGAACCGGGCACTCTGCCACCGCCCGGCAAAGCTCGGCCAGCGACGGATCGCTGTGGTCGGGATCGAGCGGGAGGTGGCTGGAGAAGCTCGCGCCTTCGCCTGCAAGGACGAAGCCGCGGCAATCCTCGGTGGGATGCGCGATCTGGCCAAGAAGTGCCGCCCGGATCTCTGAGGTCAGGGCATTCGTGGGTGGGTTGGCCAAGGTCAGGACGCGAATCCCGTCCTGCAGCTCGACTTTCAGCCCTTCTGCGGACATTCCCGTTCCCCGGCCAGGATTTCCGGGCAAGTAAGAAACAACCCAAGGGCGTTTGCAAGCCTGTGGCGCGATCCTTTGGCTAGACCGGCATGTTGTCGAACCCGGCTTCGATCTCGGAATCGGTTGGCCTGGGTGGGGCCTCGCTTGGCATCAGCGCGGCCAAAGCGCGCATCTCGGCCAGAATGAGCTCGAGCCCCTGGTGCTGCAGTTCAAGGCCTGCGGCCAGAAGATCGGACTCTTGGCGGATGAGATCGGTGGGATTGCGGGCGGTCATTGGGCACAACTCCTGCAAAGCGGGGTCCAGGGCAAGGCATCAAGGCGGGCCTCGGCGATCTTTTCACCGCAGCGGGTGCAGTCGCCGTAGGTACCGTCCGCGATCCGCTTCAGCGCGGCTCTGATCTGGGTGATTTCGGCCAAACCAGCGTTTCCGGTGGCTTCAAGAACCTCATCACCTTCGCGTTCGGTTGCAAGCTCTTCCCAATCCGGATCATGATGCGAATCGAGCTCTTCTTCAATCGATTCAAGCCGTGCATCCAGCTCTTTCAGGCGTTTTTCCAGTGCGGCTTTTCGTGCCGCATTCGGCGTTCTCGGATTGGCCTGCATCTCGTCCTCCTCCTGGTGACAAATGCGTAGGCGAAATGGGCTGCCGCCGCCTTGACCCAAGTCAACAGAGCTTCCGTTTTCAGACCAAGCTGGCTATCGTCGCGCCGTTTAGTGGAGAGACCCATGGATATCCGCGCGCTGACCCCCGATTACGCCGTTTCGCCCCAGATCGAACCGAGCGACCTGCCTGCGATCAAGGCGGCGGGGTATGTGACGGTGATCGACAACCGCCCGGATGGCGAGATACCGCCGCATCTGCATGCCGATGTGATGCGTAAGGCTGTGGAATCCTTGGGAATGACCTTCGTTGCCAATCCGGTGATCGGGGGGGCGATGACGATGGAGAACGTGACCGCACAGGGTGCGGCGATGGCGGGCTCAAGCGGTCCGGTCTTGGCCTATTGCGCGTCGGGCAACCGGTCTTCGGTCATGTGGGCGCTGGCCGAGGCGGGGAAGCGGCCTACGGACGAGTTGGTCGGGATTCCGGCCCGCTTCGGCTATCAGCTGGAACACCTTCGACCGCAGATCGAGGCGTTGGCGAAGGCTGCGGGGTGACCGCCTTCGCGTTGGGTTAAGGAGCGGTGAACGGGAAAGTCGGGAGCGACCGGGGCGCGATTTAAGGTCGGCCTGCAAGTCTTTGAGAGCGATGCGTTAATCTTGGGGATTTCGAGTAAACCGGTCGTCTTGTTTCCATCTGGTTTCCGTCTTGTTTTCGTCTATACGCGCGTCTCTTTTGACGGCCGTTAACTACGGTCTGCGAATCGACCGAGGAAGCACTCTCAGACCATCGGACCCGCGCGAACTACCCCGCCGCGCGAAGTTCGGGTGGCGGCTCTTCACTCAAAGCGACCCGAGGGACCTTCGGCATCGCGGGCGTGACCGGCCGGACGGCAACCGCCTCAGCCAGTTTCAGCGCCCGCATGCCGCGATTCTGGCCGAGCTTTCCGCCTGCGATACGGCACCCGTCGATCGTTTCCAGCGACACGGCATCCAGCGTGGCGGATGGGAGCGTCAGAACGTAACCGGGGGCAAGCGCCATGATCTGGCGGAGCGGCAGGGTCAGCCGCCCGATCACCGCATCCAGTCGGCAATCGGCCTGCATCACCTGAGCGCCCAGGGCTGCGGTGAACTGTGGTGCTTCAACCTCGGCCGCGTCGGTCTGGAGCGCGGGACGGAGGCCCCGGCCGGTTGCCGGAAGGACTAGGATCACCCTGCCCTCACGTCCGGCGCCCAGAAGCACGTCTGCGGAGAGCACCCGGTAGCCCTCGTCTTCCAGCATCAATCCCAGGGGCCGCGGATCTTCGAGATAGGAGGCGTAGCGGAACCCGCCCGCCCAGATCAGATCGGCCTCTTCGGCCAGCGCCTCATCAAGACCGGCAAGCGCACGGTCGATCACGCCCGCCACCATCGCGGCGTCGATCCGGCTGGCCTTGCGCGGGGCGGGTGGCTGGGCCGACAAGCGGCCAAGGGTCTGCTTTTCGATCAGGGCGGCGGTTACCGACGGGGCGAGCATGATCACCCCAAGGCCGCCCTGCGGGCCGTCAAGCAGGCCAAGAAGCGCGCGGTCGGGGACCTGTTCCAGAATCTCGGCCAGGCTTTGCCGGGTGATGGTCAGCGACCGGAACTCAAGATCCAGCCCCATCGCGTTACGTGCGGCCCGTGCAAGCGCAAGCCGCCAGCCCCGGTCAGCGCCGGGTGCGCCTTCTGCGGCGGCAGGACGGGCGCGGTCGATCTTGCGGCGGATAACATCGGTCATGGGTGGGTCATGCGGGGGCCAGTCCTTCGCCCACAAGACTACGGCGCGCTTCCTTCACAAAGCGTTAAGCCGCGAGCCTTTCCAGCCGCAAAGGCACGGTCACCCGGAACGCCGCACCGCGCTGGCCCGGCAGATAGTCCACCGCGCCGTCGAGGTTCGTCATGATCTCGCGGCAGATGGCAAGGCCAAGGCCCGCCCCCCCGGCGCGGTTCGCATCGGTCAACCGGGCGAACTTCTCGAAGATCAGCGCTTGCGAGTCCTTCGGGATGCCCTTGCCATTATCGATGAAGTCCACCGTGACCCGCCCGCCCTTCTGGCGCACCGCAATCCGAAGCTCGGGGCGCGCGGCATCACAGTATTTCCGCGCGTTCGAGATCAGGTTGATGAAGACCTGCGTTAGCCGGTCGGCGTCGGTCTTGAGGTAGATCGCCTCGGACGGCAGGTCGCGGATCACCAGGAACTCACGGTCCGGCCGGGTCTGCCGTGCTGCGGTCAGCGCCGTATCGATCATGGCTTGCAGGCTTGCGAGCCCCACGGTCAGCTGCACCGAGCCGTTTTCGAGGATCGACAGGTCGAGAAGATCGTCGAGCAGCCGGGTCAGCCGCTTGGCTTCGTCATGGATGATCTGGCCGTAGCGCGCGACGGTTTCCGGCGGGAGATCGCCTTCGGTCAGAATCTCGGAAAAGGCGCGGATCGAGGTCATGGGTGTGCGAAGCTCATGGCTGATCTGGCTGAGGAACGCGTCCTTCTGGAGCGAAAGCTGGGTCAGCTTTTCGTTCGCCTCGCGGAGCGCCCCGGCGGTGCGGGTCAGTTCGGCCTCACGCGCTTCAAGCTGGGCGGAGTATTCCAGGATCTGGGCGGATTCGCTGGCGACGGCCATCAGGTCTTCGACCGTGACGGTCGCCCGGCCCACAAGCTGGCTGATCATCGCATGGGCTGTGGCCGCACCGACCGAGCCGGAAAGCCGCGCTTCGAGGCTGTCGAGGAAAGCAGGCGTCGGGTCGGGCAGGAAGCCCTCTTTTCCTTGCGTCCGGGCCGCGGTCTGGAAGAGGGTCAACGCTGCGTCCTCGCCCAGGATGCGCTGCGCCATGGTCAGAAGCGCTTCGGGCTCGGCGTCACCACGCGCCCAGCGTTGCGGGCCGACCGCGCCGTCGAAGACGTTCACGAAGGCGGCCCCCTGCAGCCGCTCGACCGGGCCGGGGAAGGTGAGAAGCGAGCCAAGGCAGAACGCGATGACGTTCAGCGCCATCGACCAGAAAAGCGCATGAACGAGGGGGTCCATCGTTTCGGTGCCGAACAAGGCCTGCGGCCGGAGCCAGGAAAGGCCGAAGAGCCCTTCGGTGAAGACCGTTTCGGAAAGCACCGCCCCGGGGCCGAAGGACGGCAGGAAGGATGTGTAGGCCCAGACGAGGAAGCCGGTCATCAGCCCCAGCATCGCCCCGGTTTTCGTGGCCCCGCGCCAGAAGATGCCACCGATCATGGCGGGCAGGACCTGCGCCACGCCAAGGAACGCGATCAACCCGATCGCCGCGAGGGCCGCCGATCCGCCAGAGAACCGGTAGTAGCCGTATCCCAGCGCCAGCACGATCGCGATGCCCAGCCGCCGGGCGAGCAGAACGACCGACCGCAGGTCGTCCGCAGCCGCTGCTGCAGGGCGAAGCTTGAGCCAGAGCGGGATCATCACGTGGTTCGAGATCATCGTGGCAAGTGCTATCGATTCGACGATCACCATCGAGGTGGCCGAGGAAAACCCGCCGAGGAACGCGAGCATCGCCAGCGCCCCCTGCCCTTCGGAGAGCGGTAGCGTCAGGACGAACATGTCGGGGTTCGATCCTTCCGGCAGCACATCAAGGCCGACGACGGCGATCGGCACGATGAAGAAGCTCATCGCCATCAGGTAAAGCGGGAAGGCCCAGCTGGCGCGGGCGAGATGGCCTTCGTCGTCGTTCTCGACCACCATGACCTGGAACATGCGGGGGAGCGTGATGACGGCGACGGCGGACAGGAAGATGAGCCCCGTCCACCGCCCCGGCCGGACCTGCCAGGCGGCGAGGTCTGCGGCATCGATCCGGGCGATGACATCGGAGACGCCGCCCGCGATGCCCCAGACGACGAAGCTGCCGACAGCAAGGAGGGCTGCGAGCTTCACGACCGCCTCGACCGCGATTGCGGTGACGATGCCGGGGTGCTGTTCGCGGGCGTCAAGGTTGCGGGTGCCGAAGAGGATGGTGAAGAGCGCCAACCCCACGGCGACCCAGATCGCGATCAGTGCAGGATCGGGCGTGGAGGTCTGATCGGGCGAGGCAGCGGCGAAGACGCCGAAGGAAAGGACAACCGACTGCAGCTGGAGCGCGATGTAGGGGGTGGCGGCGACCACGGCCATGATCGTGACGATGACGCCAAGCGTGTTCGACTTGCCGTAGCGCGACGAGATCAGGTCGGCGATCGAGGTCACCCGGTGCTGCCGCCCGATCCGCACGAGCTTGCGCAGAAGGAGCCACCAGCCGATGAACACAAGCGTCGGGCCGAAGTAGATCGTGAGGAACTCCAACCCCGAGCGGGCGGCGTAGCCGACGGCGCCGTAGAAGGTCCAGGCGGTGCAGTAGATCGAGAGCGAGAGCGTGTAGACGAGGGGTGAGCGGAGCCAGCCGAGGCGGCCCCTCGCGGCGCGGCCTTCGACCAGGAAGGCAACGGTGAAGAGGAAGAAGACGTAAAGGAAGCAGGCCAGGACGAGAAGGTTGAAGGGCATGTCAGTCCTCGTCCTCGTCCACGCCCTCGCCTCCGCGCAGGCCGGGCGCGAAGGCGGCGGCGAGCGCGATCAGGATGAGCCAGACCGAGAAGAAATAGATGACATCGCCAGAAGTCAGCGCCATTCGCGACTCTGGCGTCCAGAGCAGCGGCAAGAGCAGAAGGAAGACGCCGAAGAGCGGCAGAAGGCGGGCCGCATCGCGCAGCCGCCGCCTGCGGTAGGGCGCGCGGGCAAGGAACAGCGGGCGCTTGGGGCGTTTCATGTCCGATCCAGCATGGCGCGGACCTCGGCCAGGATCTCGGCGTTGGAAAAGGGCTTGGTCATGAAGCGGTCGGCCCCCGCCCGTTCCGCCATCTCGCGGTCGCGGCCGCGTGCGGTCAGCATCATCACGGGCAGATCGCCAGTTGACGGCTCGGCGCGCAGCGCGGTCAGGATCTCTAGCCCCGACATGCCCGGCAGCATGTGGTCAAGGATGACAAGGTCGGGCGGGTCCTGCCGCATCGTCGCCAAGGCCGCGATACCCTCGGTCACATGGGTGACCCGAAGACCGTCGCGGGTCAAAAGGAACCGGATCGCCTCGGCGATGTTCACCTCGTCCTCGATGAGGAGCACGTGTTTTGGCAATTGTTCCCCCCCGGCGGTCTTCAGCCGCCCTGCCCCACTATTGGCCGCAAGGGGCGCGCCTGTCAAAGCTTGCAACGCTGGGACCGCTCGTCGATGACTTCGTCACTCCTCGCTGAGGGCACCGCGACGAGGAGACGAAGTCGAACGATTAGCACCCCTCATCCAACCCCTTCGGACGACAGGATCGACGGCTCGCGCCGCGCGACGCAGGTGCCCCGCGCGCAGACCCGGCAGCTTGATCCGAGGCCCAGGACCGGTCCGCTGCCTTCGTCGGCCAGGATCAGCATCGCCGCCTCACGCAGTTCCGGCCCCCGCAGACCCAGCGGGTGGCGAGCTTCGGACCACGCGATCGCCCGATGCCGCCTGTCCGGCTGCCCCGGCATCTCGACCCGCGTCTCGAAGGGCTGCATGGGCCGACCGAGTGCCGCATAAAGCGGCCAAAGCGGACAGGCCGCCCCGAAGCGTGGCAGCGGAAAGCCAGCCGCGGGCTTGCGGAACGTCAGCGTTCCGGAGGCATCGCAGATCACCAGTCCCGCCTCCTGCCCCGGTACTCCGGCAATCCGGCGCATGACGGCAAGGGGCGAGGCCCCGAAGCGTTCGGCCAGCAAGAACGGGTCCGGCCCCAGTTCTGCCACGGCCGAAGCGAAGCTGCCCTCGGGAAGCAGTCGGGCATCCGAAGCCGCCCGGTCGACATGGGCCCGCGCAAGGTTTCGCGCGGCACTTGAGGCGAGGCCCGCGATCTCTTCGTCCAGACCCGACAGAAGCTCGGCATCGGTCAGGGCCCAGCCACGGCCCCGCAGCCAATCCTCCACCTCTTCCTGCGGCGAGACGATGCCCTGTTCGGCAATCCCCCGGCCTGCATCCAGGACCCCGACCAGGGCCTCGGCCCCGACTGCAAGGCGCTCGCTGTCCTGATGGAGGTTGCGATGGAAGCGTTCCGCCCAGGCGGGCTCGAGGTCCGGCGTCTCGGCCAGGATCGCGGCTGTCGCCCGAACCGCCGAGAGCGACGACAAAAGCTCGTGCAGCGACTGCGACAGATGCGGATCGTGGGTCATCCGGTCGTTCAGCGCCTCGACCGCGCGCTCCAGCGCCAGATTCCGGGCTTCGAGCGCGCCCAGAAGCCTGGCCCATCCCGGAAATCGGTCCACCAGATCGTCGATCCGGTCAAGCTCGACGCCGCTCTGCTCACCCCGGGCGGCAGCGGCCCGCAAGTCCTCGACCAGTGCGGCATCCTGCCCGTCGACCAGCGCCGTCCGGTCGATACCCAAGGCTTCTGCCAGCCGTTCCAGGACGTCAGCGGTCACGTTGCGGCGGTTGTGTTCGATGAGGTTGAGGTAGGACGCCGAAATCCCCGCCTTCGCCGCGGCATCCGCCTGACGCAAGCCCGCCGCAAGACGGCGCTCCCTGAGCTTGGTTCCGGTCAAGGCTGATAGCGGCATGGGCCCTCCCCGCGCCAGATTTACAGGTTTTGTGAAGATTTACAAAGTGGCAAAGAAAACGGCGCCGCCCTTGCCGGACGGCGCCTTGGTCAAGCATCGGGCAGGCTTAGTTCGCCAGCGCCTTGTCGGTGATCATGCTGGTCCAGGCCCCTTCCGGTGCCTTGGTGATCACCGGGTCCGACCCGCCCGCGAGGAGCGTTGCCACGGTCTTCTCGGCCGCCGCCAGGTCCAGCGCGCCCGACGAGCCAGCCGTCAGCTTCGCGATCTCGCCCATCATCCGCTTCTGATGCGCTTCGGTCTGGGCACCGGTCTGGTCGTTCTCAAGGACGATCATCGCCGCTTCATCGGGGTTGGCTTCCGCGTACTTCCAGCCCTTCATGCTTGCGCGCACGAACTTGACCATCGTCTCCTGGAAAGCCGGGTCGGCCAGCCGCTCCTCAAGCACGTAAAGCCCGTCTTCCAGCGTGGCCACGCCCATGTCCTGATACTTGAAGGTCACCAACTGCTCGGGCGTGATGCCCGCATCGATCACCTGCCAGTATTCGTTGTAGGTCATGGTCGAGACGCAAGCCGCCTGCTTCTGCAGAAGCGGATCGACGTTGAAGCCCTGCTTCAGCACCGTCACCCCGCCCGCCGAGCCATCGGTGGCCAGACCAAGCTGGGACATCCAGCTCAGGAACGGATATTCGTTGCCGAAGAACCAGACGCCCAGCGTCTTGTCGGCAAAATCCTTCGGCTCCTTGATGCCCGTCTCGGCCAGGCAGGTCAGCATCAGGCCGGAGGACGCGAACGGCTGCGCGATGTTCACCAGCGGCAGGCCCTTCTCGCGTGCCGCAAGCGCCGCCGGCATCCATTCGACCACCACATCGGCGCCACCGCCTGCGATCACCTGCGTGGGCGCTATGTCCGGCCCGCCCGGAAGGATGGTGACGTTCAGCCCCTCTTCCTCATAGAACCCCTTGGCCTGCGCGACGTAATAGCCCGCGAACTGCGCCTGGGTCACCCATTTCAGCTGCAGCTTCACATCCTCGGCGTTGGCGCCCGTGGCCATCGCCGCAAGGAAAGCTGCCGTGATCAGTTTTTTCATTGTCTTCTCCCGTGTTGGGCCCACCCCGGGGCCATTGGTTAGTGCCGTTGCGACGGGTGCCAGAAGGTCACCCACCGTTCGATCAGCGAGATCAGCCCGTAAAGCGCCGACCCCGCCAATGCCGCGACCGCAATCGTGGCCCAGACCATGTCGAGGCCAAGCCTCCCGACCTCGGTCGAGATGCGGAATCCCATTCCATAGACCGGACTGCCGAAAAACTCGGCAACAATCGCGCCGATCAGGGCCAGAGTCGATGCAATTTTGAGCCCGTTGAAGATGAAGGGCATGGCAGCGGGAAGGCGGAGCTTGACGAGGGTCTGAAGGTACGAGGCCCCCCAGGTCGCCATCAGATCGCGCTGCATCCGCTCGCTGGCCTGCAGGCCCGCCACGACGTTCACGAGCATCGGGAAGAAGACCATCACCACCACGACCGCGGCCTTCGACTGCCAGTCGAACCCGAACCACATCACAAGGATGGGGGCGAGGCCGACGATGGGCAGGGCGGCAACAAAGTTGCCGATGGGAAGAAGGCCGCGTTGCAGGAATGGGCTGCGGTCGATGGCGATGGCGGTCAGGAATGCGGCCCCTGCCCCGATCAGGAAGCCGGGGATGGCGCCTTTCAGGATGGTCTGGGCGAAGTCCTGCCAGAGGATGGGCGCTGCCCTGATGATCGTTGCCCCGATGGCCGAGGGCGCCGGCAGGATTACGGGTGGAACCGCATAGACCGCAACCACCATTTCCCACAGCAGCAGAACTGTCAGCCCGAAGATGACCGGAACCAGCCACCGAGAGAAGTCGCCCAGGAATCTTGCCACCCAGACGTTGACGATCCACGCGACGATCCAGAAGCCGACGATGCCGGCCAGGCCCGGATTTGCAAAGCCAACGGCGGCAAGCCCGACGGCGACAACGCCAATGAACTTGACCACTTGGATGGTGTCGTAGGTTTCCGTCGTCCAATGGGGCGATTTCCGGCTCATCAAACCGCCCCCATCCGCCGCCGGGCGATGCGTTCGGCAACCCCCACCGCCACGATCAAGAGCCCCGCGAGGATCGCCGCGGCAAAGAGCGCGGACCACATGATCAGGGGCTCGCCGAACTGCGATCCGATCAGCATCCGCGCGCCGAGGCCCTCGATAGCGCCGGTGGGGAGTTCGCCGACGATGGTGCCCACAAGGCTTGCCGCGACAGCCACTTTCAGCGAAGCGAAGAAATAGGGCATCGAAGCCGGAAGGCGGAGTTTCAGGAAGGTTGCCCCCTCCCCCGCGCCGTAGGTCTTCAGAAGGTCGAGCTGCATCTGATCGGGGCTTCGCAAGCCCTTCACCATGCTGACCAGCACCGGGAAGAAGGAAAGGTAAGCCGCGATGATCGCCTTTGGCAGATCGCGCCCTTCGAGCCCCAGCTGGCTGGAGAGGGTGATGATCATCGGCGCCAGCGCCACGATCGGCACGGTCTGGCTGATGATCGCCCAGGGCATCACGCTCATGTCCATCACCCGGAACCGGACGATGGACATGGCCAGGAGCACCCCGAAGGCGATCCCGAGGCCAAACCCCATCATCGTGCCCTTGAAGGTCACGAACCCATGGTAGACGAGGCTCCGCTTCGAGGTGACCGCCTGCCCGAAGAGCCCCTTCCAAAGCTCCACCCCAACCTGATGCGGCGGCGGCAGAAGCGGGCGGTCCTGGTTCATCGTCTGCGGCACCATCTCCCCGAAGCTTACGGTCGTCCCCGCCCGCCCGGCCTGATCGTAGACCCAGGTGGAGTTCATCCAGACCGCTGCGAGGTACCAGATGACCACAAGGCCGCAAAGGACGGTAAGGACGGGAAGCGCTCGCTTCACGGCACCCCCCCCACCCTGACCCTCCCCCACGCGGGGGGAGGGAAATCCTTGGGTCCAGATGTCGCGCCAATGGTCCAGGGCGCCTCCCTCCCCCCACCGTGGGGGAGGGATGGGGTGGGGGGGCTAGCGCTGAACGAAATCATCCCTTCGCCCCCGTCGGCCAGGCGATCATCGCGACCGCCACGCACCCGAGCGCCATTCCCGCAAGCTGCAGTCCGGTCGGCCGTTCGCCAAACACGAAGATCGCCATCACCGAAATCGCCACCAGCTGGAAGATCGCCGACAGCGCGATGGCAAGGCCAAGGCCGTTCGCCTTCATGACCTGCACCATCAGCCAGTTGCCGAGACAGAATAGCGCAAGCGCCCCGATCAGGACCGGGACTGCGCCCTTCGTTGCATAGAGCTTCAGGACAGCATTCGCCGCCACGAACACCGCCGTCGCGGCCCCGAGCCACAGGAACGAGAGCGACGTCATGCCCCACCTCCGGTCGGAGGCACGCCACCCTGTGCAGAGATGCAAGGGGGAGCCGCGGTCGATGGACCGAAGACGCCTGACCTAGTCTTCATGATGCCCCGCCCGCAAGCCTTCCCGCACCCGGTGCGCGATCTCGATGAACTCCCGGCTGTCGCGGATGTCCAGGGGGCGCTCTTTCGGCAGGGGCGAGTCGATGATGTCGGTGATCCGGCCCGGACGGGGTGACATGACCACGATCTTGGTGGACAGATACACCGCCTCCGGGATGGAATGCGTAACGAAACCAATGGTTTTCCCGGTACGGGCCCAGAGCTTCAGCACCTCCTCGTTCAGCCGGTCCCGCACGATTTCGTCCAGCGCACCGAAGGGTTCGTCCATCAGGAGAATGTCGGCATCGAACGCCAAAGCCCGCGCGATCGAGGCGCGCTGCTGCATCCCCCCGGAGAGCTGCCAGGGGAACTTCTTGCCGAAGCCCTTCAGTTCCACGAGGTCCAGAACCCGCTCGACCCGCTGGTCCATCTCGGACCTGGAAAACTCCATGATTTCAAGCGGTAGCCGGATGTTCCCACTGATTGTGCGCCAGGGATAAAGCCCCGCTGCCTGGAATACGTACCCATAAGCCCGCTTCCGCCGCGCCTCGTCTGGCGTCATCCCGTTCACAGTCAAAGTCCCGCTTGTCGGATGCTCCAAAGCCGCGACGGCCCGCAGGAAAGTCGTCTTCCCGCAACCGCTTGGCCCGATGAAGCTGACGAACTCCCCCTTCGCGACCGTCAGGTTCACGTCTTTCAACGCTTGAACCGGCCCATCCGCCGTCTGGAAAACCAGGTTCAGTCCCTTCGCCTCGATCACCGGAGCCAGTGGGCTCTGCGTGTCCTTCATGCCTTCACCACTCCGTGAGTCCGGCTCGCCCCCATCCGCATCGCGTGGTAATCCTTCGCCATTGTCATTCTGTATTGGAGAACACCATGATCCCCTGTCGCAAATTGCGCCCCACCGACACATTCGACGGCAAGCAGGGCTTCACCTACAACGCCGGCATCGCGGCCGAGACCGTTGGCAGCACCGGCATCTGCATGCACCTCCTCACGATCCCGCCCGGAGGCCGCGCCAAGGCCCACAAGCATGCCACCCACGAGACCGCGATCTACATGCTGGAGGGGGTCACCGTGATGTACTGGGGCGACCGCCTCCAGCACCGGATGGAGGTCGTGGCCGGAGACCTGCTCTACATCCCCGCCGACATGCCGCATCTGCCGTTCAACCCCGGCCCCGGTCCGGCGACGGCAGTCATCAGCCGCACCGACCCGAACGAGCAAGAGAGCGTCGTCCTGCAGCCCGACTTGGAAAGTCTGGTTCCGGAGTAGCATCGAACTGCCCCGCTTTGCAGCACGCAGCGTCCTCCGAGACTTTGCCCCGCTCAAATTCGCCTCCGACGTGTCCCTCACGCTCGTCCCTTCATCTTCCCGTTGCACTGCACAGATATTGTGCAGTCTTCCCGTATCGGAGGCCCGCCATGCCCACGACCCTCGCCTACAAGCCCGGCCCCGAGGACTTCGACGAGGATTTCTTCGGCATCCCCGTCCTCTCCTGGCGCCCCTCTCCCGAACCTGAAGAGGCGCCCGTCACACCCCCGTTGCCGGAACGCCCGACCGTAGCACCGGTCGCGGCGCGGTAAGGTCTTTCCACTGGCTGAGCGCGCGGTTGACTGCCGGGCGAGCCTCGCGGGCCACGAACTTGCCGTGGCCTTCTTGCGTCCTCACCTCTCCATCGTGGATGGCGACATGGCCGCGGGTCAGGGTGAAGCGGGGGAGGCCCTTCACCTTCTGGCCCTCGAAGACGTTGTAGTCGATGGAGGACTGCTGCTTTCCGGCGGTGATCGTCTTCTCTTTCGCCGGGTCCCAGACGACAAGGTCGGCATCCGAGCCAACCAGGACCGCGCCTTTCTTCGGGTAGCAGTTCAGGATTTTCGCGATGTTGGTTGAGGTTACGGCCACGAATTCATTCGGCGTCAGCCGCCCCGTGCCGACCCCATGGGTCCAGAGCATCGGCATCCGGTCCTCAAGGCCCCCGGTCCCGTTCGGGATCTTGGCGAAGTTGCCGACCCCGAAACGTTTCTGAGCGGTGGTGAAGGCGCAGTGATCGGTGGCCACGACCGAGAGGCTGCCGGACATCAGACCTGCCCAGAGGCTGTCCTGATGCTGCTTGTTTCGGAACGGCGGCGACATGACGCGGCGGGCAGCGTGGTCCCAGTCGGAGTGGAAGTACTCGCTTTCGTCGAGCGTCAGGTGCTGGATCAGGGGTTCGCCCCAGACGCGCTTCCCCTGCTGGCGCGCGCGCCGGATGGCCTCGTGCGCGTCCTCGCAACTGACATGGACCACATAAAGCGGCACGCCGGCCATGTCGGCGATCATGATCGCGCGGTTGGTGGCCTCGCCTTCCACCTGCGGGGGGCGGGAGTAGGCATGGGCCTCGGGGCCGGTGTTGCCCTCGGCCAGAAGCTTTGCCGTCAGCTCGGCCACCACATCGCCGTTCTCGGCATGGACCATCGCAAGGCCGCCGAGGTCCCCCACCCGGCGGAAGCTGTTGAACAGCTCATCGTCATTGACCATGAGCGCGCCCTTGTAGGCCATGAAATGCTTGAAGCTGGTGATCCCGGCCTTGATCGAGTCCTCGATCCCGGTCCAGACCTTCTCGCCCCACCAAGTGACCGCCATGTGGTAGCTGTAGTCGCAGGTCGCCCGGCCGGACTTGTTGTGCCAGGCCTTGGCCGCATCCATCAGGTCCTGCCCCTGCCCCGGCAGGATGAAGTCGACGACCATCGTGGTCCCGCCCGAAAGCGCCGCCCGCGTGCCGCTTTCGAAATCGTCCGAGGAGTAGGTGCCCATGAACGGCATCTCCAGATGCGTATGCGGATCAATCCCGCCGGGCATGACGTAACACCCGGTCGCATCAAGCTCCGTCCCGCCCTTGAGGCCCTGCCCGATCTCGGTGATCGTGCCGTTCTCGATGCGGACATCCGCCTTGTAGGTGAGGTCGGCAGTGACGACGGTGCCGTTCTTGATGATGGTGGTCATTTGATTTCATCTCCCCAACACTGAATCCCAGCAATCGACTCAGCAGCATTCTCCAATGGAACGGTGGCGGCGAGCGTGCCCTCCCTAGCCCATATTTTCATCTCACGATGAGTCATGAGCATCGCGAGGAACTGAGGGCGGGCATTTCCAACCAAAGCAAACTGGTTGAATAGGAAGGGCCCCATTTCAACTTCCGCTCCGCCATCAAACGAGGCAAGCAGGTGGATAGGAACCTGGGTTACATCCCGGTGGACTCCCCCGATAAATATCGAAGTGATGAGGCGCTCGTTACCCTTTGGATTGTCCGATTGAGGGTCAACTACCGAACACCTCACACCAAACATTATTCGATCTCCATTTTGGTCTTCGCTTGCGACCCCAGCATAGGCAGCCTCGGCTTCCTCTTTTTCGACCGTACCTGGATGCGCAGCGTCTGGCACAATTCCTACATACCAATTGTGCCAAGGATCCGCATAAGTCGGCAAACCAAATGCGGCAGAGAATGCCGTGACCAGCCAAAGTCTCACCCCACCACCCCCGCCACCTCAAGCACCGCGTGGAGCAGCACATCCGTCCCCGCCGCCGCCCATTCCGGGGTGATCTTCTCGGCCTCATTGTGGCTCAGCCCGTCCACGCAGGGGCACATCACCATCACCGTCGGCGCGACGCGGTTGATCCAGCAGGCGTCGTGGCCCGCGCCGCTGACGATGTCCATATGGGAATAGCCCAGCTTTTCAGCGGATTGGCGGACGATCTTCACCAGACCGGGGTCGAAGGTGACGGGGTCGAAGTGGCCCACATCCTCGATCGAGCACCCCAGCCCCAGCTCCTTCGCCACCGCATGGGCGGCACGGATGACCTCGGCCTTCATCGCATCCAGCTTCGCCTGTTCGGGCGAGCGGATGTCGACCGTGAACACAACCTTGCCCGGTATCACATTGCGGCTGTTGGGCAAAACCTTCACCTGCCCCACCGCGCCCACCGCGCCAGGCTGATGGCTCATCGCGATCTGATGCACCCGCTCGGTAATCCGCGCCATCCCGAGGCCCGCGTTCACCCGCATGTTCATGGGCGTGGAACCAGTGTGGGCGTCCTTCCCCGTCAGCGTGATCTCCAGCCACCAGAGGCCCTGGCCATGGGTCACGACGCCGATGTCCTTGCCCTCGGCCTCGAGGATCGGGCCCTGCTCGATGTGAAGCTCCAGCATCGCATGCATCTTCCGGACGCCGACCTTTTCGTCGCCGACCCAGCCGATGCGCGCCAGTTCCTCGCCAAAGACCTTCCCATCCAAGTCCTTGCGTGACTTGGCATATTCCTCGGTATGGATGCCCGCGAAGACCCCGCTCGCCAGCATTGCAGGGGCAAACCGCGCGCCCTCTTCGTTGGTCCAGTTCGTGACCACGATCGGGTGCTTCGTCTTCACGCTCATGTCGTTCAGCGTGCGGACCACTTCCAGCGCCCCAAGGACGCCCAGCACCCCGTCATAGCGCCCGCCGGTCGGCTGCGTATCCAGATGCGAGCCCATGTAGACCGGCAGCGCCAAGGGGTCTGTTCCCGCGCGCGTCGCGAACATGTTGCCCATGGTGTCGACGCCCATGGTCATCCCCGCGGCTTGACACCAGCGCTGGAAGAGGTGGCGCCCCTCACCATCCGCATCGGTCAGGGTCTGGCGGTTGTTGCCACCCGCCACGCCGGGGCCGATCTGAGCCATTTCCTCAAGGCTGTCCCACAGCCGTTCCGGATTGATCCGAAGGTTGTCCCCGGTGGCTGGCATCTGGCGCACTCCCCGTCCGGCCAAGGCTATCCTGCCCCTTGCCGCGACTCGTTTCCTGACCGTATGGTCAAGGTGAAGCGCAGCACAACCTGACCAACCGGTCAACGAAAATATGGGAACGGCATGGCCCCTGACGCCCAGATTTCCCGCCTGAAACCCGGCCGCCGCACAGATATCCGGCGCGAGAACGAACGCACGATTCTGGATGCGGCCGAGAAGGTGTTTGCCGAGGCCGGGTTCGGGGGGGCGACCATGCAGCTGATCGCCGACATGGCGGGTCTGCCGAAGGCGAACCTGCACTACTACTTCGCCACGAAGGAAGACCTTTACCGCCGGGTCGTGCAACAGATCTTCGAGATCTGGCTGGATGCTGCAGCCAGTTTCGACAATGCGCCGGGGCCGGTCGAGGGGATCGGGGCCTATATCGACGCCAAGATGGATATCTCGCGGCGGCATCCCTATGGCTCGAAAGTCTGGGCGTCAGAGGTGATGCACGGGGCGCCGGTGATCCAGGACTATCTGGAGACGACGCTTCGCGACTGGACGGACGGGCGGATCGCGGTGATCCAACGGTGGATCGACGAGGACAAGATGCGGCCGGTGAGCCCTCGTCACCTGCTTTACATGCTTTGGGCCACGACCCAGCACTACGCCGACTTCGGCCATCAGATCCAGACGCTTAACGCAGGCCGCCCGCTGACTGACCGGCAATGGGCCGAGGCGAAGGCGAGCGTCAAGGACATGGTCCTGCGCGGCATCGGGGCAATCTGAACATAGGCCCGACAGCGGCACCGGTATTGGCCTTGCGGCTGTCACGCCAAGAAGGCAAGCATTGGTCCAGCGCCAGGCAGTGGCTGGAAAGCCCGGAAAGGAAAATGCTGTGCAAGACCCGAAAGCGCCTGCCGAGCTGCAGCTTTTGCTGGACGAGCTCAAGCCGTCAAGGATCACGACGATCGTTGATGTGGGTGCCAATCCGATCAACGAACCTCCGTACCATCTGCTTCGGCAGCTGAACGCGTGCCACGTGGTGAATTTCGAGCCCGAGGCGAAAGCCTTTGCCGCGTTGCAGGCCGCAAAGCGCCCGAACGAGACGAACTACAATCACGCGGTCGGGGACGGTCAGACACGAGAGCTGCATCTTTACCGGGATGAGCCGATGACATCGATCTTCCGGCCCTATATGCCGGGGCTGACCGCCGTCTGCCGGGCAAAACTCGGCACGATACGCGGAACAGAGATGATGGAAACCGTAGCGCTTGACCGGGTCGTTGGTCTGCCGCAGTTCGATATGATGAAGATCGACGCTCAAGGAGCTGAAAAGCTTGCATTTATCGGCGCACAAAGGATGCTGCAAAGCGCGGTCGCGGTGATCGTCGAGCTGCGCTACCAGCGGCTTTATCAGGATGAGCCGATGCTCGGCGAAACGGATGTCGAGCTTTCGCGGCAGGGGTTCTGCCTGCACAAGTTCCTGTTCAACAAGACCGGAACCCTGCTTCATTCCCAGTTAGGACGGGTGCGCCGCAAGATCATGGGTGATCAGCTGATCGATGGCGATGCGGTCTACCTTCGCAACATCGCCGAGCCCGAGCACCTGTCTGAAGACCAGCTGATGCATCTGGCCATTCTTGGCTCCGGCGTCATCCAAAGCCATTCGCTGGCGCTCTATTGCCTGGACGAGCTGGTTCGCCGTGGCACCGTGCCGACAGACATGCCCGCGCGCTACGTCGATGCCTTGCCCGCAAGCCTGCGGCGCGACTGATGGCAACGGGCACGCCGTCGAACGTTCAGCAATTGCAGGACGAGCTTTCGACGCTGGTCTTGCCGCGCTTTGCCGAAGCCGAGGCGCTGAGGCTTGGACAGATTCTGGTTGGCATCGCCGAAGCCGAGCGTCTGCCGGTCGTGATCGACATCCGCACCTTTGATCGGACGCTGTTTCATGCCGCCATGCCCGGCTCGGCGCCGTTGAACGGTCTCTGGGCGCTTCGGAAGTCGAATACCGCGCTGATGTTCCAGGAAGCATCGCTTCTGGTGGGCGAACGCAACAGGGCCAAGGGCGAAAGCCTTGCGAAGCATGGGCTCGATCCGGCCCACTACGCCGACCACGGCGGGGCAGTGCCGATCCGGGTGCAGGGTGCGGGGGTGGTTGCGGTCGCGACCGTCTCGGGCCTGCCGCAGCTGGAGGACCACACGCTGGTCGTGCGGGGGATCAAGGCGCTGGCGGCGGGATAGGGCGCAAATCTTTTCGAAAGGGTCTACCCTAGCTGAGTGTCCTGAGGGGTTTCAGTCTGCAGGCTTTGAGGAGGATTTTGTAGAGGTCCTCGCGCCTGTTGTTGAAGCGGAATTCGGTTTCCTTGAGGAAGACGGGGAAGCT
>NZ_JBOFBI010000081.1:0-2056 GCF_051645465.1 Tabrizicola sp.
AGCTTCCCCGTCTTCCTCAAGGAAACCGAATTCCGCTTCAACAACAGGCGCGAGGACCTCTACAAAATCCTCCTCAAAGCCTGCAGACTGAAACCCCTCAGGACACTCAGCTAGGGTAGACCCTTTCGAAAAGATTTGCAAAATCCTTCGAAGGATTTTGGTCTCTCCCCTCAACCGTCCAGCCCTTGGATCCTGCCAATGCACCCGAACCCCGCCTTCCGTCAAAGCCCGAGTGACCAGAACCTGGCCTTCGCCCGTGCCCGCGGGTTCGGCGTGCTGTTGGTGAACGGCCCCGAAGGCCCGCTTGCCGCGCATATCCCCTTCCTCCTCTCGGACGACGCCAGCTTTGCCGAGCTGCACCTCGCCCGCTCGAACCCCATTGTCCGGGCGGGCCTCCCGGCCCCCGCGCTTTTTGCCGTGTCGGGGCCGGACTCCTATGTCTCGCCCGACTTCTATGGCCCCCATTCCGAGGTCCCGGATCAGGTCCCGACCTGGAACTACGTCGCAGTCCACATTCGTGGTGTTCTTGAGCCACTTCCCGACGACGCGCTGCGGCCGCATGTCGATGCCCTGTCCGCCGAACACGAGGGGCGGATCACGGGCAAGACCCCCTGGACGAGCGCCAAGATGACCGAGGGCGCGATGCCCCGCATGATGCGGATGATCCTGCCCTTCCGGCTGCGGATCACATCGGTGGACGGCACGTGGAAGCTGAACCAGAACAAGCCGCCCGAGGTTCGCGGGCGCGCCGCGGCGGCGCTGGCAGAGGGTAATGAGGCGGCCCGCGAGATTGCGGCCCTGATGCAGGCCGCACCCGAGGCCGGGAAAAAGTAAAGACTTCGGAAACGCCTTCCGATAACCATTTGATTGTGCGTACTTCATAAGGCGTAACGCTGAGTTACGCCCCACCCCGTTTACAGGCCGGTCCCCTATCATTATCCTGATCCTTCCGGAACCGGAGGTCCCCATGCCCCTGCCCCTCGCCCCTCTTCTTCCCATCGCCCTGCGCCTCGGCACCGTCGCCGCCGCCAGCTACGCCGTGACCCGCTGGGTCCGGTCCCGCACCCACCCCGGCCGGACCGACCAGCGCGCCGAGGATGCCCTGGATGATCTGGGCGAGGGCCTCTCGATCCACCGTCCCTCCGACCGGGTCGCCGAGTCTGCTGGGGATACCCAGACCAACGCCACCGCCCGCGTCCGCCGGGTGATCCGTTTCCGTGGCAAGACCTGGGAAATCGATGCCGGCGGCATGGCTCGCTTCCGGCTGCGGCAAATCGGCGAATGAAGCTTTACCACGCCCCGGCCTCGCCCTTTGTCCGCAAGGTCATGGTCCTTATCCACGAGGCAAAGGCCACCGACCGCGTGACCCTGGTTCCGGTGTCTGGCCATCCGCTGGATCCCGGCACGTTACCCGTCGACCGCAACCCGCTTGGCAAGATCCCGGCGCTGGAACGGGGCGATAGCCCGACCCTCTACGACAGTCGGGTCATCACCCGCTATCTAGACCAGACCCTGCAGGCCGGGCTTTATCCCCCGGCACCGCGCCTTTGGGATACGCTCACCCTGGAAGCCACGGGCGACGGCATCGCCGAAGCGGCCGTACTGATCCGCTACGAAACCGCGGTTCGCCCCGAACCCAGCCGGTCCAGCGATTGGGCCGACGCGCAGTGGCAGAAGATCGACCGTGCGCTGACCGCAATCGAAGAGCGCTGGATGAGCCATCTTTCCGGCCCGCTCGACATGGGCCAGATCGCCGTCGGCTGCGCCTTGGGCTACATCGACTTCCGTCTGGGCGACCGCGACTGGCGCGGCGGGCGGGCTGCTCTGGCGGCCTGGCACACCGCTTTCGCCGCGCGCCCGGCCATGCTGGCGACCGCTCCTTCCACCTGACCGCCCAGGAAGCACAGCAGAAATGCTGACCTGCGCGGCTTTGTCCGCTGGACGAGGCCAAAAGCCTTGGCTAAACACGCCCCCGACGGGGCATGGTTTTCCATGGCCCCTCAAGTCATATGGGCCGGCAACCGTACTGGCCTGAAAGGGGAGAAGTTCTCGTGTC
>NZ_JBOFBI010000082.1:0-25055 GCF_051645465.1 Tabrizicola sp.
ACATCCCCGGGCTCGCCCCCTACGCCGAGACGCTTGCCGCCATGGAAGCGCGGGCCGAGGCGATCGCCCGTGGCGAGGCGGATGAGGCGATCTGGCTTCTGGAACACCCGCCGCTCTACACCGCCGGAACCTCGGCCAAGCCCGCCGATCTGGTCCAGCCCGATCGCTTCCCGGTCTACCCCGTAGGCCGTGGCGGCCAGTACACCTACCACGGCCCAGGCCAGCGGGTGATCTACACCATGCTCGACGTCAAGACCCGCGGCCAGGACGTCCGCTGCTTCGTCCGCGAGCTTGAGGCCTGGGTCATCGACACGCTGGCCGAGTTCAACGTGAAGGGCGAGATCCGCCCCGGCCGCATCGGCGTCTGGGTCACACGTCCAGACCGCCAGGGCCTCAACGGCCAACCCGCCGAGGACAAGATCGCCGCCATCGGCATCAAGCTCCGCCGCTGGGTCAGCTTCCACGGCATCTCGATCAACGTCGAACCGGACCTCTCGCACTTCGACGGAATCGTCCCCTGCGGCATCCGCGACCATGGCGTCACAAGCCTTGTCGACCTCGGCCTCCCCGTGACCATGGCCGACCTCGACGCCGCCCTCATGGCCACATTTCCCCGGCGCTTTCAGGGCACTCCCTGCCCGACATGATGCCGCATAACATCAGGTTGCTATTGCATATCAGCACCCTCCGCCCCCATGTTGCCGCCGTGGGAAAGCTCTCTGCCTCCCGTGACATATGAGGACATCATGACGAAGTTCATCCTTCTGGCCCTGACCGCAGCCGCACTCGCGGCTCCCGCTTTCGCGGGCGACCCGGCAGCGGGCGAGGAGGCCTTTAAAAAGTGCAAAGCCTGCCATTCGATCATCGCGACCGATGGAACCGAAATCCAGAAGGGCGGCCGCACCGGCCCGAACCTTTACGGAGTGATCGGCCGCGCCATCGCGTCGGACCCCGACTTCTCGTACGGCGATTCGATTGCGGCCCTCGGCGCGACCGGAGCGGTCTGGGACGAGGCCAGCCTCGCCGCCTATACCGCCAACCCGGCCGACTACCTGAAAACCGCCCTCGGCGATGACGGGGCCAAGTCGAAAATGTCCTTCAAGCTCGCTGCGGGTGGCGAGGATGTCGCGGCCTATCTGGCCTCGGTCGCCCAGTAAGACCTGACCAGCCGAAGAATTGACGGGCGCGACCCCAGGCGGGGGTTGCGCCTGTTCCGTTTTGGCCACGATTTCTGCCCCCTGCGGCAAAGTCATGCATTGCGACCTGTCGCCCGCAGAGCTAAAGACGGGGCACAAGGGAACCGGGCGGCCCTCTCCGTGGCACGCAAACGGGCATGACGGGAACGACCAACGCGGGAGACGCCTATGGCGGACGCAGCCATTCACGGCAATGAACATCACAAACCCGGGTTCTTCACCCGCTGGTTCATGTCGACCAACCACAAGGACATCGGGATCCTCTATCTCTTCGTCGGCGGCATCGTCGGCCTGATCTCGGTGACCTTCACCGTCTACATGCGGCTTGAACTGATGCATCCGGGCGTCCAGTACATGTGCCAGGAAGGCGCGCGCTTCATCGCCTCGGGCGACGTCTGCACCCCCAACGGGCACCTCTGGAACGTGATGATCACGTATCACGGCGTCCTGATGATGTTCTTCGTCGTGATTCCCGCGCTCTTCGGCGGGTTCGGCAACTATTTCATGCCGCTCCAGATCGGCGCGCCGGACATGGCGTTCCCGCGGATGAACAACCTCTCGTTCTGGCTTTACGTCGCTGGCACCTCGCTTGGTGTCGCCTCGATGCTGGCCCCCGGCGGTGGTGGCGAGCTTGGGACCGGATCGGGCGTGGGCTGGGTCCTTTACCCGCCGCTCTCCACCACAGCCGAGGGCGGCTATGCGATGGACCTCGCGATCTTCGCTGTCCACCTCTCGGGCGCGTCGTCGATCCTTGGCGCGATCAACATGATCACCACGTTCCTGAACATGCGCGCACCGGGCATGACGCTGCACAAAGTGCCGCTCTTCGGCTGGTCGATCTTCGTGACCGCTTGGCTGATCCTTCTCGCCCTGCCCGTCCTGGCAGGCGCGATCACCATGCTCCTGACCGACCGGAACTTCGGAACCACCTTCTTCACCCCCTCGGGTGGCGGTGACCCGGTCCTTTACCAGCACATCCTGTGGTTCTTCGGCCACCCGGAAGTCTACATCATCATCATCCCGGCCTTCGGCATCATCAGCCAGGTCATCGCGACCTTCAGCCGCAAGCCGATCTTCGGCTACCTGCCGATGGTCTATGCGATGGTGGCGATCGGCGTTCTCGGCTTCGTCGTCTGGGCGCACCACATGTACACCGCCGGCATGTCCCTGACCCAGCAGTCCTACTTCATGCTGGCCACCATGGTCATCGCCGTACCGACCGGCATCAAGATCTTCTCCTGGATCGCGACGATGTGGGGGGGCTCGGTCACGTTCGAGACACCGATGCTCTTCGCCTTCGGCTTCCTCTTCCTCTTCACCGCGGGCGGCGTGACCGGCATCGTCCTGGCGCAAGCCCCGGTCGACCGCGCCTATCATGACACCTACTATGTGGTCGCCCACTTCCACTACGTGATGTCGCTCGGCGCCGTCTTCGGCATCTTCGCCGGGGTCTACTACTGGATCGGCAAAATGTCGGGCCGCCAGTACCCGGAATTTGCAGGCAAGCTCCACTTCTGGGCGATGTTCATCGGCTCGAACCTCACCTTCTTCCCCCAGCACTTCCTTGGCCGCCAAGGCATGCCGCGCCGCTACATCGACTATCCGGAGGCGTTCGCCTACTGGAACTGGTTCTCCTCGATCGGCGCCTTCCTGTCCTTCGCGTCCTTCGTGTTCTTCATCGGCATCGTGTTCTACACCCTGATGTGGGGCCGCCGCGTGACCGAGAACAACTACTGGAACGAATACGCCGACACGCTGGAATGGACCCTGCCCTCGCCGCCGCCCGAACACACGTTCGAGCAGCTGCCGAAGCAGTCCGACTGGGACAAGTCCCACGCGCACTAAGCGTTTCGACAATCCAAAGGCCCCGGGGAGCAAATGACCCCGGGGCCTTTTCTTTTCAGCAAAGCGAGGTTTCGATGCGTGTCGCCCTGTTTCTCGTCTTGCTCCTGGTGCTGGCGTTTGTCGGCTATGTGGGGATCAGCGGCTACTTCCTGGCCCATGAGACCGCCGGGCTCATGAAGGCGGGGCCCCTGTCCGCAATGACCACGAACGACCGCCCCACCGACCCTCTGGCCCTTGGCTACCGCGGCGATCCGATGCAGGCGCTTTCACTGCCTTTTGAAGTCGTGTCCCTGGAGACCCCCGTCGGCCCGGCCGAGGCCTGGCTGGTCCCGGCCGCTGGCCCCGAAGTCGGGCGCGCGGTCTATGTCCACGGCATCGCAGGCGCGCGCGAGGATGGCTACCGGCACCTCTCGATCCTGCATGAAGCGGGATGGTCGGTCCTGCTGGTCAGCTACCGCAACGACCCCACCGCCCCGCCCTCGCCTGACGGGCGCTATGGCTTTGGCCTGACCGAATGGCCCGACGTCGAGGCCGCCGTGGCCCGCATGGCGCCCACCGATACCGATCCGGGCGTGCTCGTCGTGGCCGAATCGATGGGCGGCGCAATCCTCGGCCAGTTCCTGAAGCAAAGCGCGCTTGCCGGGCGGGTCCAGGCCGTGGCGCTCGACAGCCCCGCGCTCAGTTTCAGCGCGGTCATCGATCACCTGGGAGAACAAAGCGGCAGGCCGCTCTCTGGCGTGTCGGCTTTGGCGGCCAAGACGATCCTGCCTTACCTGACCGGCCTGCCGCTTGACGAGGCCGAGGTCGCAAGCGCCTACCAGGCCTTCCCCGGCCCCCTCTTCATCGCCCATGGTGCCTACGACGCGCTGGTCCCGATCGGTCCGTCGCAAACGCTCGCCGAGGAGCGGGAAGGGACGGCGACGCTCTGGACGGGGGCAGATCATCTGGGGTCCTATGCCGAGAACCCGGAAGCCTACCGCACGGCCCTCGGGGCTTTTGTGGACGGCCTTGCCGACTGACAGGGCCGCAACCCAACGCTCCTCGTCGGTCTTCGACCGCTCGTCGCCACCGCCCCGCGACGAGAAGCCGAAGGCGAACGAGGAGCCTCCCCCTTCCCTATCGACACCAGCGCCTTAGAATTGGTGCATGCCTTACGAATGGCTTCCCCCCGAAGGCGACGCGCATCGCCTGCATCTCTGGCCGCACCGGTCCCTGACCCAGCGCGGCTTTGTCTGGTTCATCGGCCTCACCGCGACGCTGATCGCAGTGCCTTTGGTCGGCCTAGTAGGAAATCCCGTGCTCTGGGCGCTCCTCCCGTTCCTTGTGGCGGCGATCCTCGCGATCTGGTTCGCGCTTCGCAAGAACGGCCGCGACCGCGACATCCTGGAAGACCTCCGCCTCGCGCCGGACCGGATCCAGCTGACCCGCCACGGCCCGAAAGGCGCGCGGCAGGACTGGGAGGCCAACCCCTACTGGGTCCGCGTCACGCTGCACGAAACCGGCGGGCCGGTGCCGAACTACCTGACCCTGTCGGGCAACAACCGCGAAGTCGAACTTGGCGCCTTCCTCAGCGAAGAGGAGCGGCTGGAGCTCCAGCACGAACTGCAAGCTGCACTGGCCCGGCTACGATCCGTCTGACCTTCACCAACGGTCAGCCCATCAGCAAGCAGCCATATTCCTTTTCCAGATGCGTGATCATCGACCCCGCCCAGGAGTCCATCTTCAGGCTGAGGGTCAGAGCCTCTGAGAACTCAGGTGCGCCCTCGTCGATGCCTTCCATCATGTCGTCCACCCAAGTCTCCGCGAATTTCTCCAGGTTGGTCTCGAACGCAACCTGGGCCTTTTCAGCCTGCTCCTGCGGGGTCTCGCCCGCCGGGCCCGGCTTGCAGAGATAGGTGACCGCATCGCCGTCGGTCCCACTGATCGTAATGCTCTCCCGCCCCGGGTGAAAAAGCGAGATAAGGCGCGCCGCGTCGAAGGAAACCGGGGCGACCGACGTGAACACCGCCACAAAAACAGACAGCATTTCCTCTCCTAAATGAACAGTATTGCCGCGTCTATCGCGTCAAATGCACTGGCAGAATGAAGGCGACCGATGTGGTTTGCAAGCGGGGCCGACCATCGTTGGCGGTTGCTGCCGGGCTTCTGCAATGCATCGCCCAACTACGTCATCGCACTGTCGCCAACCCGTCATCGCCGCGCAACATGACGGCATCAGGCTAGCCTTTTAGCCACCTGAAGGAGCCCCAATGCAGCGTCCTGTTTTCGCCGTCCTGGCCCTCTGCACCGCGACCGCCGCCGCCGCCGAACCCTTCACCTTCGTCGCACTTGGCGATGCACCCTACGGCAAGCCGGAAGAGGTCTACGCCCCCTACGAAGCACTGATCGCCCAGATCAACGCGCGCAACCCCGTGCTGGTCGTCCATATCGGCGACACCAAGTCCGGATCGACCCCGTGCTCGGACGAAGTGTTGACCCAGCAGCTGACCTTCATGAACAGCTTCACCGCACCAACCCTCTACACCCCCGGCGACAACGAATGGACCGACTGCCACCGCGAGGCCGCCGGCAAGTTCGACCCGCTTGAGCGGCTGAACTACCTGCGCACGACCTATTTCGGCGACGGCACGAAATCCTTCGGCCAGACCAAAGCCACCCTCACCTCGCAGGCCGCGGCCGGCTACCCGGAGAATGTCCGGATGATGCAGGGCGACGTGATGTTCGTGACCGCCCATGTCGTCGGCTCGAACAACAACTTCGAGATCCGGGACGAGGCCGCGGTGGCAGAGTTCTTTGCCCGCGACGCCGCCAACGTCCTGTGGCTGCAGGAAAGCTTCGCCGCCGCAAGCGAGGCGAACGCGATGGTCATCTCGATACAGGCCAACATGTTCGAGTTCGACTGGAACGAATTCGACGACGAAACCTGGCTCCGCCATTCCGGCTTTCAGAACTTCGGCAACACCCTGATCGAACAGGCCGCCGCATTTGGAAAGCCCGTGCTCCTGATCTATGGCGACAGCCACGTCTTCCGCCAGTCCCGCCCGTTCCCGACCAAGGCACCGAACGTGCTGGCGCTTGAAGTGCCCGGCGACAAGGAAATGCATGCGGTCGAGGTCACGGTGGACACGTCCACCACCGGCGTCTTCTCGACGATGTTTGTCAGGAACGAGGCGCTGGTGGCAAACTGATGCCAGCAGCCGGTGTGCGGGCCTGACCCGCACACCGCCCCTCAACCACTGCCGGCTTCAGTCGCGGCGGCCAGCTTTTAACTGGCGGCACCAGGCTCTACTTCGCCACGACCGAGGAAAGGTAGCCGCGATGCCTGACCTGGGACTGTCCGCCCGCTACACAAGCTCCACCATGATTGCCTGGCAGCTGTTCTGCGGCGGCTGGGGTCTTGCCGGGGCGGCGATGCTGGCGGCAGGTCCGGTCTTGGGTCCGGCCCTCTGGCTCCCTGGCCTGGCTCTGCTCCTGATCTTTGGCCTTCTCTTCCTGCAGATGCCCAGCAGTTTCGGCGACCCGGCCACGGTCGTCACCATTTCCGCCGAAAGCTACCACGATCGCCGCCTAGGCGTGCCGGTTCCGTGGACCGAAGTACGCAGCCTGCGCCGCAACACGGCACGATCCCGCACCTTCCTCCTGTTCGCGTCGAACAGCCGGAGCGGTTCCTCGGCAACGCCGGTTGGCTGCAAAGAGCGATGTGGCGGCTGAACCCGGCGATGGGCTTTCCCGCGCTGGTGTCTCGGCTTGACGGATTGGAGGTCCCACAGGAGGACCTTGCCGCCGCCGCCGAAGCGGCCCTCGCGACGCGCGGCCCTACCCCAGCCGCGCCTTCACCAAGGCACCCACCGCGCCAAAGTCCATCTGCCCGGTGTAGCGGCCCTTCAGCGCCGCCATCACCTTGCCGACATCGCGAATGCTCGCCGCCCCGGTCTCGGCCACCGCAGCATCCACCGCCGCCTCGATCTCGGTCTGATCCATCTGCCGCGGCAGAAACTCCTGGATCACCCCGATTTCCGCAACTTCCTTCTCCGCCAGCTCCAGCCGCCCGCCTTCCTCGTAGGCGCGGGCCGATTCCAGGCGCTGCTTCACCATCTTGCCCATGATCTGGAGGATTTCGGGCTCGCCCACCTCGACCGCCTCGGCCTCGCCCCGGACGGCGATCTCGCGGTCCTTGATGGCGGCATTGATCAACCGCAGTGTTGAAAGGCGGTCGGCCTCCTTAGCCTTCATGGCCTCTTTGAGGGCCGCCTGCAGACGGTCACGCAATAGCATAGGTCGGTTATCCCCGATGATTTCCCCGATTTCCGACAATACCCGGATCAGCCACTGACCGCAACCGCAGCCGGTTTTAACAACACGCTGATTCCAATAGATAATCCTTTTCCTTACCGGGCTTGACCCTTTCCGCCCCTGCCCTTAGGTTCCCCGCCAATCTGCCATAGGAGACTCGCCCATGCCCGCCGCGCGCGATGCGACCGCCTGCCTCGTCCTGGCCGATGGCACGATCTTCTACGGCAAGGGCTTCGGCGCCCAGGGCGAGGCGGTGGCCGAGCTTGTCTTCAACACCGCCATGACCGGCTACCAGGAGATCATGACCGACCCATCCTACGCCGGCCAGGTCGTGACCTTCACCTTCCCCCACATCGGCAACGTCGGCGTCACGCCCGAGGATGACGAAACGCAGACCCCCTCCGCCGCCGGGATGGTCGTCAAATGGGATCCGACCGAACCCTCGAACTGGCGCGCGACGGGCGAGCTGACCGACTGGCTGACGAAGATCGGCCGGATCGGGATCGGTGGCATCGACACCCGCCGCCTCACCCGCGCGATCCGCCAGCAAGGCGCCCCGCATGTGACGCTCGCACACGATCCGAACGGCAACTTCGACATCGAGAAACTCGTCGCCAAGGCCCGGGCCTGGAAAGGCCTGGTCGGCCTTGACCTCGCGAAAGACGTCACCTGCGCCCAAAGCTACCGCTGGGATGAAAAGCGGTGGGCCTGGCCCGAAGGCTACACCCGCCGCGAAGGTCCCGGCTTCCGCGTCGTCGCCATCGACTACGGCGCCAAGCGCAACATCCTGCGCTGCCTGGCCTCGGTCGGCTGCGAGGTCACCGTCCTCCCCGCCACCGCCAGCGCCGAGGACGTGCTGGCCCTGAACCCCGAAGGCGTGTTCCTCTCGAACGGCCCCGGCGACCCGGCGGCCACCGGAGCCTATGCCGTCCCGATGATCAAGGGCGTCCTCCAGAAGGACCTCCCCCTCTTCGGCATCTGCCTTGGCCACCAGATGCTGGCCCTCGCGCTTGGCGCCAAGACCCGCAAGATGAACCACGGCCACCACGGCGCGAACCACCCGGTCAAGGACCTGACCACCGGCAAGGTCGAGATCACCTCCATGAACCACGGCTTCACCGTCGACGCCGACACCCTGCCGAAGGGCGTCAAGGAGACCCACGTCAGCCTCTTCGACGGCACCAACTGCGGCATCGCGGTCGACGGCAAACCGATTTACTCGGTCCAGTACCACCCCGAAGCCTCGCCCGGCCCCCAGGACAGCTTCTACCTATTCGAGCGCTTCGCCGAAGCCATGAAAGCCCGCCGCGCCGCCTGAGCGGAAGTTAACCTCACGTTAACCCGGCGCGCGCAGGATGACCCCGCGCAAGCTGGAGACCGGCATGGGGGCCGCCGAACGGACACGTGACATCCTGCCTGACCCGCCAAGGGGCGGCCAGCGCAAGCTTGCGGTCGGGGCCTCGCTCCTGCGCGAAGGTGTCGTGCCGCCCGATGACATGCTCACCGCCCTTTCCCAGAACGGGCGTGAGGCTGGGCGCCTGCCCGACATACTCCGCGCCCGCGGTCTTGTCGTCGAACGCGATCTCCTCGGCGTCGACGCGCGGAACTGGGGCATCCGGCTTGTCGACCTCGACACTGCCCTCCCCGACCCCAGGCTGATCGACGCGGTCGGCGTGTCCGATTGCCTCCGCCACGGCCTCGTCCCCTGGCAGAAGACCGGCGATGTCACCGTCGTCGCCACCTCACGGCCTGAGGAGTTTCGTCGCCTCCGCCCCATGCTTGAGGCCCGCCTTGGCCCTGTCGCAGCAGGCCTTGCCTCACAGCGCGCCATCCTTGCCGCGATCCATTCCCGGCGCGGCGAGCAACTGGCCCTCGCCGCCGAAAGCCGGGTCGCACCCGCCGAAAGCTGCCGCAGCTGGCCGCGCCTGCACCAGTCCCCCCGCGCGCTCCTGACCCTCGGCATGCTCCTCGCCGCCCTCACGCTCGCACCACTGGCCACCGGCCTCGCCGCCCTCGCGTTCGCCGTCGTCTCGCTTCTCCTCATCGTCGCGCTCAAGTTCGCCGCCACCATCGCAGCCCTCCGCGCACCCGAACCCGGCCCCCTCCCCCCGACCGACGGCATCCCCCCCATCGTGTCGATCATCGTGGCGCTGTACCGCGAGGCCGACATCGCCCCCCGCCTCGTCCGCCGCCTCGCCCGGCTCGACTACCCGGCCGAGCTTCTGGATGTGATCCTCGCGGTCGAGGCCGAAGACCACGTGACCCTCGACGCTCTGGCCAACGCCGAACTCCCGCCCTGGATGCGCGTCGTCATCGTCCCGGAAGGCCAGGTCAAGACCAAGCCGCGCGCCTTGAACCACGCGCTTGACCATGCGCGCGGCGCGATCATCGGGATCTACGACGCCGAGGATGCGCCCGAACCCGACCAGCTGAAAAAGGTCGTCGAACGGTTCCAGCGCTCCGGCCCCGAAGTCGCCTGCCTCCAGGGCGTGCTCGACTACTACAACCCCCGCACCAACTGGCTAAGCCGCTGTTTCACCATCGAATATGCCGGCTGGTTCCGCCTCGTCCTGCCCGGCCTTTCGCGCCTTGGCCTTGTGGTCCCGCTTGGCGGCACCACGCTCTTCTTCCGCCGCGATGTGCTGGAAAGCCTCGGCGCCTGGGACGCGCACAACGTGACCGAAGACGCCGATCTCGGCATCCGCCTCGCCCGCCACGGCTACCGGACCGAGCTGATCGACACCGTCACGGGTGAAGAGGCGAACTGCCGCCCCCTCCCCTGGATCAAGCAGCGCTCGCGCTGGATCAAGGGCTACATCATGACCTGGGCCGTCCACATGCGCGCGCCCCGGCTCCTCTGGCGCCAGCTCGGCCCCCGCGGGTTCCTGGGGTTCCAGGTGCTTTTCCTAGGCACCATCGCACAATTCCTGCTGGCACCGCTCCTGTGGTCCTTCCTCCTCTTGCCCTTCGGCTACAACCATCCGCTTTGCGCCGTCCTGCCGGACGCAGCCGTCTGGGCCATCGTAAGCATCTTCTTCCTGTCCGAAATCGCCAACATCCTGATCGGAGCCCTTGGCCTCCGCCGCACCGATCATGGCCTCAGCCTCCTCTGGGTCCTGACACTGAAGCTCTACTACCCCCTCGCCTCACTCGCCGCCTACAAAGGTCTCTTCGAACTCGCGAGCCGCCCCTTCTACTGGGACAAGACCACGCATGGTCTCTTTGACCATTCGGTGGAGGCGAAGCGCTGAGAGAGGCCGATCCTGCGGGTTGTAATGCTGTCCGACGGGTCCGCCCCACGCCTCCCCTCCCACTCGTGGGGAGGGGCCGGGGGTGGGGGGTACCCGGCCAGCCCGATTCGCCCCGCATGGTTAACGGCCCAAAAGCCAGACGTGGGTATAGACGGAAACAAGATCATCAACTTGTTCGAAGGATCCAAGATTAACACAGCGTTCCCAAAGGGTTGCGGGCCGGCCTAAACCCCCTTGCGGCCCCCGGGCTTTCAGCATCGTTCACTTTCCTTAACCCCACCACCCGCGACCTGCACTACCGGGTCTTCAACTCCCCCGCATCCACCCGAAGCCGGGTCTCGAACGCCTGGCTGATATGCGACTTCAGCGCCTGATAGGCCGCCTCGCCATCCTCCGCCTCGATCGCCGCCACTATCCGCTCATGCTCGTCCAGCGCCACCTCGTCCCGCCCCTCGGCCGCGAAAGATGTGTTTGCCATCAAGGCCATAGACCGGTGCACCAAGTCCAGCTGCTGCACCAGGAACCGGTTGTGGCTCGCCAGATGGATCTGCCGGTG
This sequence comes from Tabrizicola sp., assembly GCF_051645465.1. Classification (GTDB taxonomy): domain Bacteria; phylum Pseudomonadota; class Alphaproteobacteria; order Rhodobacterales; family Rhodobacteraceae; genus Tabrizicola. The sequence goes on from NZ_JBOFBI010000082.1 coordinate 11,142, forward strand.
AAACCGCTTGTTCGCCTTTGAAAGCACCTTCGGATCGCCGCCCAGAAGCAGCCGGTCCTCGGTCACCATGCTGCGCAGAACCCGCACTTCCTCGGGCGTCGCATGCCGTGCCGCAAGCCGCGCCGCCAGCCCCTCCAGCTCGGTCCGCACTGTGTAAAGCTCGGCCAGCTGGTTGTGATCAAGCGAGGCGACAATCAGGCTCCGCCCGTCCCGCGTCAGCATCGCCTGGGTCTCAAGCCTTTGTAATGCCTCACGAACCGGCGTCCGCGACACGCCCAACCGCTCGGCAAGTTCGCTCTCGACCAGCCGGTCACCGGGCTTGTAGACCCCGGCCTCGATCGCTTCCAGGATCAGCGTGTAGGCGTCTTTCTGCACGGCTCCGGACCCTCTCCCACCAGCACCGGACCCTAGCGCGGCCCCCACCCCCCGATCAACCCTTCCCAACACCCCCTCCAAAGGCTAGACCCATCTCCATGCCAAACCCTGATTTCGCGCGGGTCACGACCTGGGTCTTCGACCTCGACAACACGCTCTACCCGCCCTCGATGCGCCTCTTCGACCAGATCGAAGTGAGGATGACCGATTGGGTGATGCGCGCCCTGAAGGTCGACCGCGCCCGCGCCGATCACCTCCGCGCCCATTACTGGCAGACCTACGGCACCACCCTTGCGGGCCTCATGACCGAACACGGCGTCGACCCCGGCCCCTACCTGACCGAGGTGCACGACATCGACTTCTCGGTCCTGGCCCCCGACCCGGGCCTTGCTTCCGCCATCGCAGACCTTCCGGGCCGCAAGATCGTCTACACCAACGCCTGTGCGCCCTATGCCGAAAAAGTCCTTATAGCGCGAGGACTTGCCGGATTGTTCGACGCGGTCTACGGGGTCGAACACGCAGGCTTTCACCCCAAACCCGAGGCCCGCGCTTTTGAAACGGTCTTCACGGCTGACGGGCTGAACCCGCAGGCCGGTGCGATGTTCGAAGATGATGCCCGCAACCTTGCCGTCCCCCATTCCCTCGGCATGCAGACCGTCCACGTGGCGCCCGACCCCCTGCCTGCGCCGCACATCCACCACCACACCAGCGACCTCGCGGCCTTTCTCGCCGTGCTGCGTGCGTGACGGAACGTCACAGCCCCTGACCTTTCGCGAGGCCCACCCTATCTCCGTCCAAATCAGCCGGAGAACCCCCCTTGACCGCCCAAAGCTTCGAGACCCTGACCCCCGCCCGCAGCCCGATCTCGCGCCTGTTCCGCGCCCTTCCCGTGATCGGCCGGGTGATCCGCGACATCGAGCGCGACATCTATACGGTGCACTACCTGATCGTCATCGCCCTGACCGCTCTGGTCCTCGCCGTCCAGGCCTGGGGTCTGCCTGCGCTCGTCCTGACAGCCCTTGCGCTTGTCCCGGTGATCTTCGTTCTCCTGATCTGGATTACCCTGCCCTGACCTCGCCACGTCTCTGATTTTTCGCAGAAAAATCGTAACTTCTCCCAAAAGAACCCACCGAGACAACCTGTCCTCTGGCCCAAGATGCGCGTCCGGCCTAGTGTAGCGAACGGAGGCCACCGATGCGCGAGACGACCGATATCCTGATTTCCGGCGGCGGCGTTGCTGGCCTCGCGGCTGCCGCGGCACTTGGAACGGCGGGCTTCCGGGTGATCTGCGTCGACCCGACCCCGCCCGTGACCAGGGCCGAGGCCGAAGGCGCCGATCTCCGTACCACCGCCTTTCTGCAACCCTCGATCCCGGTCCTAGAACAAGCGGGTCTCTGGGCGCGGCTTGAACCGCACGCCGCCCCCCTGCAAGTCATGCGCATCATCGACGCAGGCGGACCAGGGCCAGACGCCCGGCTGATCAAGGACTTCGACGCCGCCGACATCTCCGACGCACCCTTTGGCTGGAACCTGCCCAACTGGCTTCTGCGCCGCGAGATGGTCGCCCGCCTCGCCGAGCTACCGAACGTCAGCTTCCGGCCCGGCCTGGGCTTCGCCCGTATGCTGGTGCGCGAGACGGAGGCGCTCGTCACCCTTACCGATGGCACGCAGATCGCGGCCCGGCTGGTGATTGGCGCCGACGGCCGCGCCTCACCGGTGCGTGAGGCGCTTGGGATCGGCGCAAAGACCACTCGCTACGGCCAGAAAGCGCTTGCCTTTTCGGTCACGCACGACCTGCCGCACGGCAATGTCTCGACCGAGGTCCACCGCAAGGGCGGCCCCTTTACGCTGGTGCCGCTCCCCGACCGCGAGGGCAGACCCGCCTCGGCCGTGGTCTGGATGGACACCGGCCCCGAAGTCGCGCGACTTGCCGACCTTGCGGTCCCAGCGTTCGAGGCCGAGATGACCACCCGCTCGGCCGGTATCCTCGGCCCCCTGACGCTTGCGACGCCCCGCACCGTCTGGCCGATCATCGCCCAGATCGCCGACCGGATGTCGGGGCCCCGCACGGTGCTGATGGCCGAGGCGGCGCATGTCGTGCCGCCCATCGGTGCACAGGGCCTGAACATGAGCCTCGCCGACCTTGCCTGCCTCCTGGACCTGGTGGCAAGCCACCGCGATGACCCGGGTAGGCCAGCGGTGACCGAGACCTACCACCGCAGCAGGCATCTGGACGTCAAAGGCCGCGTCACCGGAATAGACCTTCTGAACCGCGCCTCGATGGCTGAAGCGCCGCTCCTCCGCGACCTCCGGGCCGGGGCGCTCAACATGCTGTACTCTGCCCGCCCGGTCCGGAAGATGCTGATGCGGGCCGGTCTTGGCGTTCGCCAAAGGGCAAGTACGAACGACAACGCCTGAATATTCTGTGCACAGATGCACATTGCTGACGCACCCGCTCCGGTCTGCGTGAGAATCCTGTAACTTGTGAACAGGCCCGGCAGAAAATCGCCATTGACGCTAGGGAAATCTGCACATCGCCGCCGCAAAGCGCACGTCTGTTCACAATCGGTCGACTGACGGCGATCAATCCGTGATTTCACTTTCTCCCGGTCCGACCCCATCTCTCTCTCACCGCCCCAACGAGGGGCAGGAAACCAAAAAGCAAAGGATTACAAAATGAAACGCATCGTTCTCGCTTCGGCTTTCGTCGCTCTCTCTGCACTTGGTGCTGTCGCCCAGGAAGCCCCTGTGGCTCTGTCGTCGGCAATCACCTCGCAAATCATGATGCTGGTTCCCGAAGCCGACCTGTCTAGCCTGACCAATTCGCAGTATGCTCAGCTGGTGTCGTTCTTCTCGAGCTCGGAAAACCTTCGGACTGCGTCGGGCGCAGCCCAGGAAATCAAGACGATCCTGAACGCTCAGTAACCGTCAGGTCGACTTCATAAACGCACAGGCTGGAAGCTCCCTTCCGGCCTGTGTAACTTCAAAGCACGGCGTCCACCGCCCGCTTCAGCCGCGCAACTGTCCCTTCGACATCCCCCAACTTGTCCAACCCGAACAGGCCCAGCCTGAACGTCCGGAACTCAGGCCCTTCGCCCACCTGCAGCGGCACGCCTGCCGCGATTTGCAGCCCCTCGGCACGGAACTTCGCGCCGCTCTGCACATCCGGATCGGTCGTATAGCTGACCACCACCCCCGGCGCCTGAAACCCCTCGGCGGCGACCGACGGCACGCCCTTTTCGGCCAGCATCGCCCGCACGGCCCGCCCCAGCGCCCACTGCGCCGCCTTGGCCTCGGCAAACCCCATCGCCTTCGTCTCAAGCATCGCGTCGCGAAAACCAAAGATCGCATCGGTCGGCATCGTTGCGTGATAGGCGTGCCCGCCGCCTTCGTAAGCCGCCATGATCGCGCGCCACTTCTTCAGGTCGAGCGCAAAGCTCGACGACGTGGTCTCCGCCAGACGCGCCTCGGCCGCGGGCGACAGGACCACGACCCCGGCGGACGGCGAGGCCGACCAGCCCTTCTGCGGCGCCGAGATCAGCACATCGACCCCGGTCTCTTCCATGTCGACCCAGACGCAGCCGCTTGCGATACAGTCCAGCACCATCAACGCCCCAACCTCATGCGCCGCCGCTGAAAGCCTCGAGATATAGTCGTCCGGCAGGATGATTCCGGCACTGGTTTCCACATGCGGGGCGAAGACGGCCTCAGGCCTGACCTCGCGAATCTTCGCGACGACCTCGTCAATCGGCGGCGGCGCATAGGGCGCCTGCGCGTCGTTTCCGGTCTGCCGTGCCATTACCACCGTCGTCTCGGCAGCGAACGCACCCGCTTCGAAAATCTGCGTCCAGCGGTAGCTGAACCAGCCGTTCCGCACGATCAGGACCCGGCCGCGGCCGAAGGCCCTCGCGACCGCCTCCATCGCATAGGTCCCGCCCCCCGGTACCAGCGCCACGGCCGATCCCTTGTAGACCTCCTTCAGAAGACCCGAGACATCGCGCATCACCTCCTGGAACCGCGCCGACATGTGGTTCAAGGACCGGTCGGTGAAGACGACCGAGAACTCCTCCAACCCATCCGGGTCGATATGGGCATGCAGTCCGGGCATGATCAGGTCCTTTCGGAAACGCGATGGCGGGCGCGGGCCAGCCAGTCGGGGTTGATCTCGACACCCCAGCCCGGCGCATCGCTTACGATGGCATGACCGTCCTCGATACGGTAGGGGTCATTCAGGAACAGGCCCTCCTGCCAAGGGTAGTAGTCCGGCCCTTCGATGGAGAACTCCAGATACTTACCCGGATTCGGGATCGCGCGCAGCAGGTGCATCGTGCACATGGTCACAAGGCCAAGGTTCGCTGCGTGGGGCGTGATCGGAAGGCCCGCCCGTTCGCCCATCCGGCAGACCTCCAGCGTCCGGCAGATACCACCCATGTACATCACATCGGGCTGCAGGATGTCGACGGCCTTGTGCTCGATGGCAAGCTGCCACGCGGTCAGCTCGCAATCCTGCTCGCCCCCAGCCACGTCTATCGACAGCGCGGTGCGGACTTCGGCGGTCTGGTCAACCTCCCAATAGGGGCAAGGCTCTTCGAAATGGCCGATGCCGTGGTCTTCCAGCATCCGTCCGACCTCGATCGCACGCTTCGGCGAATAGCAGGAATTGCCATCAACCAGTTTCTCAACTCCATCCCCCAAAGCTTTGGCAACGATAGGAATAATGGCTTCGGTTCGTCCCGGCCATTCGTCCCGATCACGCCCGCACTCCGCCCCAACTCGCCACTTGAAGGCGTCAAAGCCCTTATCGTCCCGAAGCCGCACGAACCGCGCCGCCTCGTCCTCGGGCGTGATGTCGCGCTTCATGGAGGATGCATAGGCCCGCACCTTCCCAGGGCTGCCGCCCAGCAGCGAGACCACCGGCTCGCCCGCGACCTTGCCCCGCAGGTCCCAGACCGCGGTATCAAGCCCAGCCTGCGCCCGGCGCAGGTAGCTTCCCGGAAACTTGTGCTCGCGCTCGTAGATCAGGCGGAGCGTGTCCTCCAGATACTCAAGCCGCGTGCCGAGGGCGTGGGGCGCGACCTGACGGTGGAAGACATCGGCGGTGATGTCGGCAAAGTAGGTGGACGTCTGGCCCCAACCAACATCGCCCGTGTCCGCGGTGATCTTCACGAAGCAGACGAACGGCGTGTCGAACGTCTCCAGTTTCGCGATCTTCATGGCTCCCCCACACCGCTCTTCGTTCGACTTCGTCTCCTCATCGCCTTGCTACGAGCCCATGAAATGGGACGAGGAACGATACCGACCCTAGCCGCCCCGGATCACCCTTTCGCGACCATTTCCGCCACACCCAAGGGCCCCGGACGTCGTTCCTCGGTCAGAAGCACATTCGCCTCGACGTTGCCCACCCCCGGCAGCGTCATGATCCGGCGGCGCAAAACACGCTCGAAGTCGGCGATGTCGCGGGCCACGACCCGTAGGCGATAGTCGAAAAGCCCCAGCACATGCTGCACCACCTGCACTTCCGGGATCGCCGTAACCGCCCGCTCGAAGTCCTCCAGAGAAACCCGACCCTTCGTCGCCAGCTTCACGCCCAGAAACACCGTCACGCCAAAGCCCAGGGCCGCCCGGTCCACCTCCACCCGCCGCCCCGCCAGCACCCCCGCCTCCTCCAGCCGCCGCACCCGGCGCCAGGCGGCAGGCTGGCTTAAGCCCAGAACCCGCCCGATCTCGCCCGCGCTCACCGTCCCGTCCCGCGTCAATATCCGCAGGATGCCGCGGTCCAGATCGTCAAGGTCAATCACATCCGACATCACAACGGCAATCCCGCCGCATCCTTCACCGTCGAGATCAGCATCAAGGCCTCCACCTCCTGAATATGCGGCAAACCCAGGATCTTCTCCCGATAGACCTCGGTCCAATGCCCCATATCCCGCGCGATCACGTTCAACCGCACATCAACGCGGCCAAGGAACGTCTCGATCCCGATGACCTCTGCCACATCCCTTGCGGCCGCGATGAACTCGTCGAACGCCCGCGGGTTGGTCTTGTCGAGCGTGAAGCGCAACGAAACCTCCACCTCATAGCCAAGCGCCCGCCAGTCGATCACCGCCGCCTCCGACCGGATCACGCCCCCCTCGCGCAGCCGTTCCAGCCGCCGCCAGAGCGTCGCGGACGTCACCCCGGCACGCTCGGCCAGCTGGGCACGCTCCAGCGCCGGCTCGGCGAGATAGTGGCGCAGGATGCGTCTGTCAGTATCATCAAGCTGCATGAATTTCCCATCATCGGATTATCTAGCGAATGAATTTTCGCAGAAAATTCATAATTCGTCAAAGATTGCACGGGTTCCAGCCCAGAAATCCCTAAAGTCCCCTCATCAACCAACGGAGGACCGCCATGCGTGTCTATTACGATCGCGACTGTGATGTGAACCTGATCAAGGACAAGAAGGTCGCCATTCTTGGCTACGGCAGCCAAGGCCACGCCCATGCGCTGAACCTGCGCGACAGCGGCGCGAAGAACCTGGTCGTCGCGCTTCGCGAAGGCTCGCCCAGCGCCAAGAAGGCCGAAGGCGAGGGCCTGAAGGTCATGGGGATCGCCGAGGCCGCCAAATGGGCCGACCTGATCATGTTCACCATGCCGGATGAACTGCAGGCCGCGACCTACAAGCAATACGTCCACGACAACCTCCGCGAAGGCGCTGCCATCGCCTTCGCCCACGGCCTCAACGTCCACTTCGGCCTGATCGAGCCGAAGAAGGGCGTCGACGTCATCATGATGGCCCCGAAAGGCCCGGGCCATACCGTCCGCGGCGAATACACCAAGGGCGGCGGCGTGCCCTGCCTCGTCGCCGTCCACCAGGACGCGACCGGCAAGGCGATGGAGCTTGGCCTCTCCTACTGCTCCGCCATCGGCGGCGGGCGCTCCGGCATCATCGAGACCAACTTCCGTCAGGAATGCGAAACCGACCTCTTCGGCGAACAGGCCGTCCTCTGCGGCGGCCTCGTGGAACTGATCCGCATGGGCTTCGAGACCCTGGTCGAGGCGGGCTACGAGCCCGAAATGGCCTATTTCGAATGCCTGCACGAGGTGAAGCTGATCGTCGACCTGATCTACGAAGGCGGCATCGCCAACATGAACTACTCGATCTCGAACACCGCCGAATACGGCGAATACGTCTCCGGCCCCCGCATCCTGCCTTACGACGAGACCAAGGCCCGGATGAAAGCGGTCCTGACCGACATCCAGACCGGCAAGTTCGTCCGCGACTTCATGCAGGAAAACGCCGTCGGCCAGCCCTTCTTCAAAGCCACCCGCCGCATCAACGACGAACACCAGATCGAAAAGGTCGGCGAGAAACTCCGCGCCATGATGCCGTGGATTTCCAAAGGCAAGATGGTCGACAAGTCGCGGAACTGATCGCACCCCAACCAACGTCCAAGGCCGGGGGGAAACCTCCGGCCTTTCTCATCCCACCTTTCATCTTTGCAAGAAATATCCCCGCCGGAGGCACCTTCCGCCTTGCGCAAAAGCGCGCCGCCCCCCGATGGCGGCAGGGTGGGCGGGTGGCGCCGCCTGAGGGGGGCGGCCTACCGCTTGACGCCGCCGCTGACCCGCTGCAACCCTGCGGCCCACCCTATCCAAGGCGCAAGACCGCATGGCCACCCTTCTCATCCTGATGCCGACCAGCGGCCAGATCCACACGCCAGCAGTGATGAGCCTCATCGGCCTGACCCAGGCCCTGCGCGGGCGCGGCATCCCCTTCGCGATGAAGACCTACGAATGGTCCGACCTCGTGATCTCGCGCAACTACCTCATGTCCTACTTCCTCGCGCAGAAGAACTTCACCCATGCGCTCCTTCTCGACAGCGACATGAGCTACGCGCCCCAGCTTTTCTTCGACCTCCTCGCCTTCGATGCCGATTTCACCTGCGCCGCCTACCCCCAGCGCCAGATGCGCTGGCAGACGTTCCGCACGCTCGTCGAACGAGAGGCCGCAAAGCCCGAAGCCGAACGCGCGACGACCGACAAGCTGCTGGCCGAATCCCTCCGCTACAACGTGGCCGAGACCTATGAGGCAGGCGAGCCCTGGCCTTACGAGGTCAGGAACGGCTTTCGCAAGATCCCCGGCGCGGGCACCGGCTTCATGCTGATCCGCCGCGCAGTCCCCGAGCTAATGGTCGAACGCGCCGCCGCCCTGCCTGTCCCCGGCTTCAACGGCCCCGGCTACCCCGGCGCGGATTTCCACGATTTCTTCAGCCACCTCCGCGGCCGCGACGGCGCGATCATGCATGGCGAGGACACCTCCTTCTGCCGCCGCTGGATCGCGGGCTGCGACGGCGAGATCTGGTGCCACGAAACCGCAAAGATCACCCACCACGGCGAGCTTGCCTATATGGGCGACTACAGTCTCGCCAAGAAACCGCAGGCCTGAGGCCCGTCAGTTCGCCGCCGTGTTGAACCCCTCACCCGGCGCCCAGGACCAGAACTCACCCTCGCCCATCGGGTCTTCCTCCAGCACGATAGCGCCCGGGGTCACCGAAACCGCAAGCTCGACACAGGTCGTCAGTGGGCCATCAGTGGCCAGGGGCTCGCCCAGCGTCACCACATAGTACTCTCGCGGCTCGCCCTCGTCACAGCTGTGCGTCCCCGGCGCGACCGCAACTATGGCGCGAGCGGACAGCATCGCTGCAGCATCAGCATCGGTCGCGAAAGCTGCGATCTCGATATCCTGACCGGACAGAACCTGGGTCCGCTCATACTGGTTCCGGCCGACCCACATGATCTCGACAGGGTCGATGAACTCGATCGACACCATCTGGTCGCCGACGATGTGTTCTTCGTCCTTCAACTCAGCCATGGCGGCGGTGGCGAAAAGGCCGAACCCCGCCACAAGGAACACTGGCTTCATCACCCTGCCGACCTTTCGCCAAGCGCCGTAAGCGCCTCTTCAGGCCAAAGCTTCGTATCCTCAGGCCAGCGATGGATATCGGTCTCGCCACTTGTGTTCCAGGCCGCGAAGACCGTCTGCGTTGCCCTGTCGATATAGAGAAACGCCCAGTCCTCTTCACAGGTGAACTTGAGGCAAGCCTGGCCAAGATACCCTTTTTCGGTCAGATCACCCGAACCAAGGTCGGATATCCGTTCAGCAAACCGTGCGTAGTCTTCGCCAAAACCCGCCTGCAGTGCCTCCATCAGGGGCGTGATCTTCAGTGCCTCGACCGGATGGGCTCCAGCAAGCCCCTCCAGCCCTTCCCATCCCGGCGCGGCGGTCGAGCCGACATCCGCGCTGCCCAAGGGAGTGGTGAACCCATCACTGGGTGTCCACATCCAGACCTCATCCGGTCGAATTCGACCCGAGACATTTGACGAACTCTCCGAAACGAAAAGCACTCGGCTATTCTGAGCATCTGGAACAAGATAGGTGCAGCTGTCGATCGGCCCCCAGAATTTCGGCGCCCCGCTTTCCGGCAGCGCCAGCACGAAAGGCGCCGCATTGCACGCATTGCCGCCCGCCCCCGCCGCACCCGTCAGCACGGTGACACCGGCCACCACCTGGGGCTCGGGATCGATGTAGATCACTCCGTTCTCATGCATAACGACCCCATCGACAGCCAGGGTGGCGCTGCCCATTCCGTCCTCGGTCACGCTGATCTGCCGTCCGGCAACTGTCAGCGCCTCATCGGCCAACGCCACGCTCGCCCAGACAAGCACTGCCACGCTGCCTGCAAGCCCCCCGATCCCCTGCATCCTGCGCGCTCCCCTCGCTCACCTTCCATGCGAAAATGCCCCCGGGCGAAGCCAAAGGACAGGGCGGAAATCCCTACTCCCTGCGCGCCCCGCAGCCCTCCATTGTCTCGCACCACGACCTGACCTAGCCTTTCCCCATGAAACCCCGCGCACCTGATCCTGCCGATGCCGCAATGCTTGCCCGCATCCATATCGCGGCCTGGCAGGAAACCTACACCGGCCTCCTTCCGGACGACGAAATCGCCCGCGCCTCGAACCCCGAGCGTCGGCTGGCGCAATGGACCGGCGCCATCGCCCGCAACGAGTCCCGCATCGCCCTGATTGACGATCTCGGCTTTGCACAAATGGGCCACCAGCGCGACCCGGAGCTCGCCGCCCTCGGCTACCCAGAAGAGCTTTGGGCGATCTACCTTCTGCGCGCCGCGCAAGGCCGTGGCCTTGGCGCCGCCCTCCTGCGCTTTGCCCTTGGCCCCGCCCCCCAGCCGTTCACGGCACTCGTCCTCTCCGGCAATCATGTCGCCGCGGCCTTCTACACGCGCCAGGGCGGTCGGCTTCTCTCAACCCGTGACGAGGCCATCGGCCTGACCCCGATCCGCGAAGATGTCTATGTCTGGGACGATCCCCTGCGCCTGGTCAAGCGCTGAGGCATTATCGGGCTGGGCGAGCCCTAGCCCGCCAATCCCCGCCCGGTCGGCAAAACCTGGCCGCAGGTCGCGTGATTTACTTCCCTTCTGGTTGTGCAGCCCCCACCTTTGGCAGGTAACTAACCGGAGGCCCCGATGTCCAACCCCCTTCTCGACGCACTCCGTCCCCGCCCCACTGGTGGACTGATCGTCACTTTCCGCGACGGGATGAGCCACAAGGAACAGGAGGACTGCCTGCACGACTGCATCGGCGCCTCCGCGCGCAGCTTCTCGACCGCCAGCGAAAGCTTTGCCGACCTCGACGCCGCCACCAATGCCGTCCTCCTCGACGACAGCGGCATCGCCGTGGTGTTCGAGGGCGAAGAGACGGCAGGCATGCGCGACAGGCTCGCCGCGGCAAAGCAGGTCAGGGAAGTGCGCCCCGAATTCTGGATGTTCGCCGAGGACCAGTTTCAGGATACCACCAAAGCGACCTGGGGCCTGCAGGCGACCGGCGCGCTCAACTCACCTTTCACCGGGGCCGGGATCAAGATCTGCATCCTCGACACCGGGATCGACCTGCAACACCCCGACTTCGCCAGCCGCGATATCACCGACCGCAGCTTTGTGCCGGGCGAGGACGTGCAGGACGGCAACGGCCACGGCACCCATTGCGCGGGTACTGCCGCAGGCGGCCCGCCCACCGGCTCCACCCCGCGCTACGGCGTGGCCCCAAACGCCAAGCTCCATGTCGGCAAGGTCCTGGGCAACCAGGGCGCCGGGCGCGAGCGTGACATCTTTGCGGGCATGCTCTGGGCCATCGGCGCAGGCTGCGAGGTGATCTCGATGTCGCTTGGCCGCGCCGTCCGCGAAGGCGAGCCCGCCTCGCCCGACTACGAACGCCTCGGCCGCATGGCGCTCGACAAGGGCACGCTGATCGTGGCCGCTGCCGGCAACGAAAGCGCACGGCGCTACGGCCACATCGCCCCGGTCGGCGCCCCCGCCAACTCGCCCGCTATCCTCGCCGTCGCAGCACTCGACCAGACCCTCGACGTGGCCGAGTTCTCCTGCGGCGGCCTCAACCCCGCGGGTGGCGAGGTCGACATCGCCGCCCCCGGCGTCGGCATCTTCTCCGCCTATCCCCGGCCCGAGCTTTACCGCACCCTGCGCGGCACCAGCATGGCCTGCCCGCATGTTGCAGGCCTCGCCGCCCTCCTCGCCGAAAGCGACCCCTCGCTCCGCGGCCAGGCGCTCTGGGACCGGCTCACGGCCACGGCACGAAAGCTGCCGCTGCCCCCCCGCGACGTAGGTGCGGGGCTGGCGATGGCAGCAGGCGGCGGTGCGGTTTCTTAGGGTGCGCTACAGCGCACCATCCCGCCCACCCCGATTCGCCGTCGATGGTTAACGCCCGACGCATCTTCCGCGCGCAGAGACGAAAAAAGATCGAAACAAGACGGTAAAATCCATTCTTCAACAACGAGTTAACGCCAAGAACGCCGCCCTGGCCTTGGATCACACGTCCTCGACCCCTATCTCTCTCCCATGTCGGACATCCAGATCAAAGTCATCCTCGACGCCGCCCATCAGGACGAGATCGAGGCCTATTGCCGCTCACTGACCGAAATGGGCCTGCGGGTCGATGTCGCAATCCCCGAAATCGGTGTGATCTTTGGAACAGGCAGCCCTGCCTTGCTGCAACGGATGCAAGCAGTGACCGGCGTTGCCGAAGCCGTCGTCGAAGGCAAGGTCCGGGCAATAGAAACCGACTAAACGGCCGCCTGCACGGCCCCGACGATCTCGTCCACGACCTCGGCCAGAAGCCCCGCATCCTCGCATTCCGCCATCACCCGGATCAGGGGCTCGGTTCCTGATTTCCGTATCAGAATCCGCCCCTTACCGGCCACTCTTGCCTCACTGGCCGCAATCACCGCCTTGACCGCAGCCGCATCCAGGGGCCTCACGCCCTCGCTGAACCGGACGTTCTTCAGCATTTGCGGCACCGTCGCGAAGTTCCGGGTCAGGTCCGACGCCGGCCGCCCGGTCCGCACCATCTCGGCCAGGAACTGCAGCCCCGCGATCAGCCCGTCGCCCGTGGTGGCATAGTCGGTCATCACGATATGCCCCGACTGCTCGCCCCCAAGGTTGAACCCCCCTTCCCGCATCCGTTCCACGACATAGCGGTCCCCCACCGCCGTCCGCTCCAGCCGCAAGCCCCGGCCCTCCAGGAACCGCTCCAGCCCCAGGTTCGACATCACGGTCGCCACCAGGGCACCCCCGGAAAGACGCCCGTCCTCTGCCCAGCGGGCAGCAAGCAGCGCCATGATCTGATCCCCGTCCGCCACCCGTCCCGTCTCGTCCAGGATCATGATCCGGTCGGCATCGCCATCCAGCGAAAGCCCCACATGCGCGCCATGGGCGACCACCGCCTCGGCCGCCGTCTCGGTGTGGGTCGACCCGCAGCGGTCGTTGATGTTGGTCCCGTTGGGGGCCACGCCGACCGGGATCACCTCGGCCCCAAGCTCCCAAAGCACTTCCGGAGCCGCCTTGTAAGCCGCCCCATTCGCGCAGTCGATCACCACCTTCAGCCCGTCCAGCCGCAGGCCCGTCGGAAAGCTCGTCTTGACGAACTCCTGATAGCGCCCCCGCCCGTCCTCGATCCGCTTCGCCCGCCCGATGTTCTCGGGCTTTGCGGGGGCAATCTCGCCCTCGACCATCGCCTCGATCTCGGCCTCCGCCGCATCCGACAGCTTGAACCCGTCCGGCCCGAAGAACTTGATCCCGTTGTCCTGATGCGGGTTGTGGCTCGCGGAAATCATCACGCCCACATCCGCCCGCATGCTTCGGGTCAGATACCCGACTGCCGGCGTCGGCACCGGCCCCACCAGCAGCACGTTCATTCCGGTCGAGGTCAACCCCGCCGTCAGCGCGTTCTCCAGCATGTAGCCCGAAAGCCGCGTGTCCTTGCCGATCACCACCCGGTGGGCAGCCGACCCGTCGCGCCGGAAGTACCGCCCCGCGGCGGCACCCAGTTTCAGCGCAAGCTCTGCCGTCATGGGCCAGCTGTTCGCCCGGCCACGCACGCCGTCAGTGCCAAAAAGCTTGCGGGTCATGCCTGCCCCTCCAGATGATCGGTGTTCAAGGATTGCCAAAGCCGCAGCGCCTGCCGCGTCTC
>NZ_JBOFBI010000083.1:0-14078 GCF_051645465.1 Tabrizicola sp.
AGTACCGCGCCAAGGGGCTGAACAAGGATGACGTCGACGTGGTGGACTTCCGCCGCGAATGCCGAGCCTTTGCCGCCGGTTGGATCGACATCCAGCGCGAGGAGTTCAAGCGGCTGGGGGTGACGGGGAAGTGGGACGATCCGTACCTCACGATGAACTACCACGCCGAGGCCGTGATCGCGGCGGAGTTCATGAAGTTCGTGATGAACGGGAGTCTGTATCAGGGGTCGAAGCCCGTGATGTGGTCGCCGGTCGAGAAGACCGCGCTGGCCGAGGCGGAGGTGGAGTATCACGACCACACCAGCCATCAGGTTTGGGTGGCGTTTAAGGTAAACCAGTTTTTTGCGGTTTCGGTTACGCCCGGAAGTGATGCTGCTGAAGCTGCATCTGATCGGGCAGCTCTCTTGGCGACTTTCCGTGATGCACGAGTGCTCATCTGGACGACAACGCCTTGGACCATCCCGCAGAATAGGGCTGTAGCCTACAATCCTACGATCTCCTACGCGCTTTACCGAGTAACAGAGGTTGCCGAGAACTCCCAAGTAGAAGTTGGCCAAATCGTGCTCATGGCTCGAGAGCGTGCGCCGGAGGTTTTTCTTCAGGCACGCGTTGAGGCGTTCGACTTTGTCCGCGAGGTTAGCGAGACCGAACTTGCAAGCTTGACCCTCGCCCACCCCTTCCGGGGCGTCGAAGGCGGCAATGGCGAATGGGACTACGACGTCCCAATGCTTCCCGGCGATCACGTCACCGACGACGCTGGCACGGGCTTCGTCCACACCGCCCCCAGCCACGGCGATGACGACTATCAGTTGGGCCTGAAGCACGGGCTTCAGATGACCTACAACGTCGAACCCGACGGCTCTTACCGCCCCGACCTGCCGCTTTTCGGGGGACAGCACATCATTCTGCCGGATGGCAAGGAGGGGCCGGCTAACGTCTCGGTCATCAAGCAGCTGGCCTATGCGGGGGCGCTGTTTGCCAAGGGTAAGCTCAAGCATTCCTATCCGCATTCCTGGCGGTCGAAGGCTCCGGTGATCTATCGCAACACGCCGCAGTGGTTTGTGGCCATCGACAAGTCGCTCAACGACGGCATGACCACCTACGGCGACACGATCCGGAAGCGGGCGTTGAACTCGATCAATCAGCTGGTGGAATGGACGCCGGTGACGGGGCGCAATCGCCTCCATTCGATGATCGAGGCGCGGCCGGATTGGGTGCTGTCCCGCCAGCGCGCCTGGGGCGTGCCGCTGACCTGTTTCGTGAAGAAAGGGGCGAAGCCGACCGATCCGGACTTCCTTCTCCGCAACGCCGAGGTCAATGCCCGCATCGTCGCAGCCTTCGAGGAGGAAAGCGCGGATGTTTGGTTTGTGGAAGGATTCAAGGAAAGGGTGCTGGAAGGCATCGTGAATCCGTCGGATTATGTAAAGATCGAGGATGTGCTGGACGTCTGGTTCGACTCTGGCTCCACCCACGCCTTCGTTCTGCGCGACCGGGAGGACGGGACGGCGGACGGGATCGCCGACCTCTACCTTGAAGGCACCGACCAGCATCGCGGCTGGTTCCATTCCAGTATGCTGCAGGCTTGCGGGACCAAGGGGCGGGCGCCTTATCGGGGCGTGCTGACGCATGGGTTCACGCTGGACGAGAAGGGCATGAAGATGTCCAAATCGCTTGGCAACACCACCGCGCCGCAAGAGGTGATCGGCGAGTACGGGGCGGATATCCTGCGGCTTTGGGTGGCGCAGTCGGACTATACGGTCGACCTTCGCATCGGGAAGGAAATCCTGAAAGGGGTGGCCGACAGCTATCGGCGGCTGCGCAACACGATGCGGTTTCTGTTGGGCAACCTTGCTGGGTTCTCCGACGCCGAGAGGGTCGACCCGAAGGATATGCCGGAGCTGGAGCGCTGGGTGCTGCACCGGCTGGCGGAGCTGGATGCGGAGGTCCGCGCCGGCTATGCGAAGTATGACTTCCAGGGCGTGTTCCAGAAGCTGTTCGCTTTTGCCACGACGGACCTGTCGTCGGTCTATTTCGATATCCGCAAGGACAGCCTTTACTGCGATGCGACGACCAGCCTGACCCGGCGGTCGGCGCGGACGGTCTTGGACATCCTGTTCCATCGCCTCACGACCTGGCTGGCCCCGATCCTCGTCTTCACGATGGAGGAGGTCTGGCTGGAGCGGTTTCCCGGCGAGAAGTCCTCGGTGCATCTCATAGACATGCCGGAGACGCCCAAGGCGTGGCGGGATGAGGCGCTGGCGGCGAAGTGGCAGATGATCCGCGAGGCGCGGCGGGCGGTGACCGGGGCGCTGGAGGTGCAGCGGACGGCGAAGGTGATCGGGGCGAGCCTTGAGGCGGCGCCGGTGGTGCATGTCGAGAGCGCGGAGGCGCTGAAGGCGCTGAAATCGGTCGATTTCGCCGATCTTTGCATAACCAGCGGCATCAGCCTGACGGCCGATCCGGCCCCGGCCGAGGCGTTCCGTCTGCCCGAAGTACCGGGCGTGGGCGTGGTGTTCGAGCTGGCGCCGGGTGACAAATGCCAGCGCTGCTGGAAGGTGCTGCCGGACGTGGGCAGCCACAAGCACCCCGGCACCTGTGCGCGGTGTGACGCTGCACTCGGCTGAAACTTTTCCGGGCGGACCGTGGTATCGTCCTTTCATAAGGGGAGGACGACCATGATCTATCAAAGCCCGTATCCGCCGGTCACCCTGACCGGCGAGAGTATCACCGAGCGCATTTTCCGCGGCCTCAAGGGCGATCCGGACCGCGTGGTCCTGATCGACGGGCCCTCGGGGGCCGAGATGACGGCGGGTGCGCTGGCTGACGGTATCCGGCGGCTGGCCGGGGGTCTTCGCGCGCGGGGGATCGGCAAGGGGACGGTTGTCGCGCTGATGGCGCCGAACTCGCCTGAGTACGCGGTGGTCTTCCATGGCATCGCCTATGCCGGGGCCACGGTTACGACGATCAACCCGACCTATACGGCCCCGGAGGTCGCGCATGAGCTGGCGGATTCGGGTGCTTCGCTTCTGATCACGATCCCGGCGTTTCTGGCGACGGCGCGGGCGGCGGCCCCCGAGATGGAGATTGTGCTGATCGGTGAGGCGGAGGGTGTGTTGCCGCTTGCGTCCTTGATGGGCGATCCGTTGGCAGCGCAGGTCCCGATCGACGCGGCAAAAGATGTTGCGGTGCTGCCCTATTCGTCGGGGACGACGGGCCTGCCCAAGGGCGTGCGGCTGACGCACCGGAACCTGGTTGCGAATGTGGATCAGTCGCTGGTCGTCATCGGCTGCAATCCGGGCGAGTGGTCGGTGGGGTTCCTGCCGTTCTTCCACATCTACGGCCAGACGGTGCTGATGAACATGCACCTTGCGGCCGGGGCGGGAGTGGTGACGATGCCGCGCTTCGATCTGGAGCTGTTCCTGACGCTGGCGGCCAAGCACCGCACGCCGACGCTCTTCTGTGCGCCGCCGGTTGCTGTGGCGCTGGCCAAGCACCCGATGGTCGCGAACTTCGATCTGTCGGGGGTAGAGCGCTTCTTTTCGGGCGCGGCCCCTCTGGGTGGCGAGATCGGGGACGCGGTGGCCGCGCGGATCGGGTGTCTGTCTGTGCAGGGCTACGGGATGACCGAGATGAGCCCGGTCAGCCACGCAACGCCAAGGGGTCAGGCGCGTCAGGGGTCGGTCGGGGTTACGATGCCGTCGACGGAATGCCGGATCGTGGTGGACGGGCGGGATGCCGGACCGGGCGAGGCGGGTGAGCTTTGGGTGCGGGGGCCGCAGGTGATGGCGGGCTACCACAACCGGCCTGAAGCGACGGCCGCGACCTTGACCGAAGACGGTTGGCTGAAGACCGGGGACCTGGCCGAGGTGGATGCAGATGGCTACGTCTTCATCCGCGACCGCCTGAAGGAGCTGATCAAGGTCAAGGGCTTCCAGGTGGCTCCGGCCGAGGTGGAGGCGGCCTTGCTGACCTCGCCCATGGTGAAGGACGCGGCCGTCAAGGGTGTGCCTGACGACGAGGCGGGCGAGGTGCCGATTGCCTTCGTCGTGCCCGCCGAAGGGGCCGAGGAAGCCGCCATCCGCGCGCATCTGGCGGCCTGTCTGGCCCCCTACAAGCTGCCGCGGACGATTACCTTTCTGGAGGCGATCCCGAAATCGGCCTCAGGCAAGATCCTGCGGCGCCTGCTGCCGGATGCGGGGTAGACCGCGCCGGGGGAAAGGCTTCGCCGAGGGTGGGTCAGACCCCCCGTGAAGAGTCAGGCCTGAACCGCCGCAGGGAGGTGAGGGGTGCACAGTAGGGAAACGCTGGGCCTTCGCGCGGGCTTCGTCCAGGGTCAGGCCAAGGTGCATGGCCTGAAGCTCGGCGCGGGCAATGCCGAGATCGATCTTGGGGTGACATATGACAGGGCTTATGTACTGGAAGTGAGGTTCTGTGCATCGATCCTACGGTCTGGGCAATCTCTGTCACCCATGCCCGGCATCTGCGCCGCCCTATCCCGGTGGCGGTTTGTTTCTGGTCGGCATGGAGCCGGGACCATTCGGAACTCTCACTCGACCGGCTGGTGAGCGACTGGCGCGAGGGGTGGTCCTGTAACATGGCGGGCCGGAGGGGCAGGCAGATGATGAGCGCAGGGATAGAAGGGCCGTTCGGATGGGTGAGCCTGGTTGAAGAGGACGGGCGGCTGGTGGCGCTGAACTGGCGGGCGGCGGCGGAACCGGCTGAAAGCCCGCTTCTGGCCGAGGGTTTGCGGCAGCTGCAAGCCTACTTCGACCGCAAGCTGACCCGGTTCGATCTGCCGTTTGACTGGGGGACGGGGCTGAACGCCGCCGTGCGCCGGGCGATGGCGGATATCCCCTTCGGCGAGACACGGACCTATGGCCAGATCGCCAAGGTGGTCGGCGCGGCCCCTCAGGCGGTGGGTCAGGCCTGTGGAGCGAACCGGTTGCCGATCCTGATCCCCTGCCACCGGGTGACGGGGACCGACTGGTTCGGCGGCTTCTCGGCGCCCGGAGGGGTGGAGACGAAGGCGGCGCTCCTGCGGCATGAGGGGGCGCTGCTGATCTGACCGCGCTCTTGCGCGCAGCTGATCGGCGGGCAAGGATGTGAGGCAGTGACGCCAGAAAGACTGAACCAATGCACACAGAAGCGGACCGCGCGCCGTTGGCCTGGATGGTTCTGGGCTTTTGCGTTTTCAGCTTCGGCTTTGCCCTGCTGCTTGTGTTTGTCGGCGCACTGTCGGGTAACCGGGCAGACCTCCTCGCCTACGAGCTGGTCGAACTCAGTTCGGCGGCGGCAGTGGGGAAACTGGCAGCGCGTCGTACCCGCCGAAGGCTGCTATTGGCTGAAAAGGCCAAGTTTGCGTTGGGAGCTGTGTTGGTGAGCCGTCTGATCGGGAGCCTGTTTTTCTTGATGCTTCTTGCCTACACTGGCGAGCCCAACCCGGTCGAAACGCTTCTCAGAAACTGGAGCCTTGACCCGGACTCGCCCGGCGCAAGGTCAGACCCGCTGCTTTGGCTCATGGCTCTGGATTTCGTCCTTTCCGTATTTCTCATTTTGATCGCTGTCGGTTGGGGAGCAAGGGCCGAAGTCAGGATGCAAGGCTTTCTGGTGTCACGCCGCCTGTCTGGCGATGTTCCAGAGTGATGGGGCAAGTTGTCTGCCCCCTTTTTCTAGAAGACCTCAGTCTTGGGGGATTTGGCGTCCGGCTGGGTGAAGATCAAAGCGCTGCTGATCTGACAATCCTTACTTGTCTTCGTCCGCATTCGGAGGCGAGATGTTCAGCAATGCTAACATAACCGAGGGACAACAAATGACCGGAACGACCAATCGCATACCCATGGGAAAGATGCTGGCCATCTTCCTGGCAACACTTGTCTTCGGCAACCTGCTTATTGCTGCAGTCGTGTATTTCTTCCCCGATCTGAATATGCCGGCGTCGGTCGGGATCATTATTGCGGCGGTCGCAGCAATGGCTGCCGGTGCACCAGCCGGTCAGGCGACCGGTCGCCGCATGACCGCCGGAGAGAAGGCGACGTTTGCTGCCTTCGCCACCATACTTGCGGTGCTTCTTGTTGTCGCCATGGCGTGGGGGACCCTTACCTATTTCGGCCTGCCGTTCACGCTGCAGAACTCGATCGGCATGTTTGTCGGAGAGCTGGTGCCCGAAGCCGAGATCAGGCAGATCTTTCCGTGGGTGGCGCTCTTCGGAGTGGTGGTGAACTTTCTGATCTTCTTCTTCGGCGTTGGCTTCGGCGCGCGCAATCAGATCAAACAGGCCGAGAGACTTGCGGCCAAGGGCAAGTAAGCGCGGCTGAGCCTGTCGACCTTAAGGTCCGCACCTATTCCCCGGCTTGCGTGCCGCAGGCCGGGGGCTTACGCCTGCGTGTGACAGTTTCATGACGGGTGCGCTTTGACCGCTGGCGTCTTTCTTGCCGTCCTTGCCGCGGCTTTCATTCACGCGCTCTGGAATGCGCTGATCAAGACCGGGGCCTCGAAGCAATCGGCGATGCTGATTTTGGGGGTCAGTCAGGCGTTGAGCGGCGCCTGCATCGCCTTCTGGAAAGGCGTGCCCGCCGATGCCGCCTGGCCATGGCTTGTCGCCTCCGGGGTGATTCACATGTGCTACCAGCTGAACCTTGGCTACGCTTACGAACATGGCGACCTCAGCCGCGTCTATCCCATCTCGCGGGGGACTGCGCCGATGATCGTGCTGATCGTAAGCTCGATCTTCCTGGCCGATGTCCTGACCGATATGGAAGTGGCCGGCGTTGTCGTCCTGGGTTTCGGGATCCTCATGATGGTGCGGGGCGTCTTTACCGGGGGGGAGTCGCGCAAGATGCTGCCCTTTGCCCTGGGCGCGGCGGCGGCGACGGCGGGATATTCGATCACCGACGGCATGGGCGCGCGGGCGGCGGGGGACGCGGTGCTCTATGTCGGCTGGCTGATGATGATCGCGGCGGTGTTCTACATCCCCGCGGCGGTCGCGCAGAAGGGGACGGTCCTCTTTCGCGCGCCGCCCAAGGCATGGGCCATGGGCACCCTTGCCGGGGCGCTGTCTTGCGCGGGCTACGCCATAGCCGTCTGGGCGATGACCGTGGCGCCGATTGCCCTGGTCGCGGCGCTGCGGGAGACGTCGATCCTCTTTGCCGTGCTGATCGGCTGGCTGGTCTTCGGTGAGAAGATGACGCCGGGCAAGGCGTTGGCCGCAACGGTGATCGTGGCCGGGGTGATGCTGACGCGGCTGTAAGGGAATGCTCCTCGTTCGCCTTCGGCTCCTCCTCGCGGGCCGACCGGCGAGGAGGAGCCGAAGGCGAACGAGGAGCGTTTGTCTCAGCGCACCCGGCGGATGCCCTCAGGGATGATCTGCTGCGCGATGCCGGCAAGGCAAAGGTAAAGCGACGTCAGCACCAGAAGCCATTTCGCGATGGGGCCTTCCTCAAAACCCCACCAGGCAGCCCAGGCGGCAAGCACGATCCAGGCGACGGTGACCGCCAGCGAAATCTGGTGCCAGCGGTTCGTACGGACCGGGTGGATGAACTTCAGGTTGGTGAACATGGTGATCGTCAGAAGGACAACGACCAGAAGGATCACCATCTCGCCCGGCTTCGTGGCAAAGAGCACCAGGACCACCATGTTCCAGCAGGCCGGGAAGCCTGCGAAACTGTTGTCCTTGGTCTTCATCCTGGTGTCGGCGAAATAGATGACCGAGCCGAAGCAGATGACGATGATAGCAAGCCACCCGGTCCAGCCGGGCAGAAGGCCGGACTGGAACAGCGCGAAGGCCGGGATGAAGACATAGGTCAGGTAGTCGACGATCAGGTCCATCAGGACGCCGTCATAGGTGGGCCAGTTCTTGTGGACCTCGTACTTCCGCGCGAGTGGCCCGTCGATCCCATCAACGATCAAGGCCACGACCAGCCAGAGGAACATCAGGCTCCATTCCGTTTTCACCGCCGCCAGCATGGCAAACATCGCCAGCACCGCGCCCGAGGCGGTGAGAAGATGAACGGCAAGAGCTTGCAGGCGCGGGGTCATCGGCTTTTGATGGCGGATATTGGGGTCATTCGCAACAGTCAGGGTGCGTCAAGTCAGGCGCGCGGGTGGGCTTTTTCGTAGACCTCCATCAACCGGGCGGCATCGACGGCGGTATAGGCCTGCGTGGTGGAAAGCGAGGCGTGGCCCAGAAGTTCCTGGATGGCCCGGAGATCGCCCCCCGCTGACAGAAGGTGCGTGGCGAAGCTGTGGCGCAGCGCGTGGGGCGTTGCCGTGGCGGGCAGGCCAAGGCGCAGGCGGGCGCGTTCCATGGCGCCCTGGATCAGGCGGGGATTGACCGGACCGCCGCGCGCGCCGCGGAAAAGGGGTGCGTCGGGGGTCAGATCGTAGGGGCAAAGCTGTGCGTAGGCCTGAACCGCCTGGGCCGCGGCGGGGATCACCGGGACGAGCCGGGTCTTGCCGCCTTTGCCGGTAATGCGGAGAGTGCCGGGCAGCGGATGGTCGGTGCCGGTGAGCGACAGCGCCTCGGAGATGCGGAGGCCGAGACCGTAAAGGAGGGTGGCAATGGCGGTGTCGCGGGCGGCGATCCAGTCTTCGCGGGCGTCTTCGCCGATCTCGGTCAGGATCGTGGCGGCGCTGTCTTCGGGAAGGGGGCGGGGGAGTTTCCGGCGGAACTTCGGGCCGCGGGCGGAAAGGACGGTGGTTGCATCGGTGCCGGTCCGGTCGGCGGCCCAGGCGGTGAAGCTTTTCACGGCCGAAAGCGCGCGGGCGAGCGAGCGGGCGGAGAGGCCGCGTCCGCGTTCCTCGGCCATCCAGGCGCGGAGGTCGGACTGGTTGATGTTGGCGACCTTGGCGATGCCTTCCGCGCCACCGCGATGATTGGACAGGAATTTCAGATAACGGGCGACATCGCGGCGGTAGGCCTCGATCGTCTTGGCCGCCGCTCCCTCCAGGGCCGCAAGCTGGGCAAGCCACTGCGACAGGGCTGCGCCCAGAGCGGGTGCAAGGAACGGATCGGCGGTCAGCCGAGCCACCGGCGCATCGCGCGTTCGAAGATACCGGCAAAAAAGGCCAGAAGGTCAGTGCCTTGCGTCGTCTTGAACTGGTTGGGGTCCTCCGCGCCGAAGACCAGCATGCCGGGCAAACGGCCCGGCCCTAGGTCAAGCTTCATCAGCGCTTCCGAGCGGATTTCATCGACCCGCGGGCCGTAGATCGTGGCGGCAAGTGCGGTGACGGACCGCAGCACGACGGGGCGGCCGGGGCCGTTGCGGCCGTTGGTCAGGTAGTTGCCGACAAAGCCGCGCTGGGTGATCTGCAGCACCTCGCCGAGGCGGCGGACGGTGGGGTCGCTGATGCCGTCCTCCTGCACCGTCTCGAGAACCAGGCGGACGAAATCCACCCGAAGCGTCTGCGCGACATCCTCGGTAAGCGCCTTCATGAAGGCTTCGAAGTTCGTGGAATCAAGGAGTTGCAGGATCGCGCGGTGAACCTGATTGGTCCCCGCAAGGTTTTCATACGCCGCGGCGATGACGGACCGGTGGGTGTCTTCCAGGCGGTCGAGGCGGGTTTCCAGGCGCTGCATGGCGATGCCGCGGAGGTCGATGATGTTGTCGCCCATGTTGCGCTCGTTCGCGGCGACTAGGGCATTCATCACGTCCCGATCCTCGAGAAGCCGTTCTGGTTCAGCAAGGATCCGGTCGCGCAGGTCGGGTTCGATCATTTGGCTCGCCAACGGGTTTTGGGCATGATTTCCGTGCACTATAGGCGAATGCTGAAGTGGTTGGCGACAGGTTTCTTGGCCGCGCCGGTTGGGACTGGGCAGGGATGCAACAGTTGCTGCCCTCCGGAACCTTCCGACGAGGTTGGCGATCTTGGTTTCGTCTTGGTTTCGTCTCGGCGCGCGGAGGCCATCGGCGGCGTTAACGGATTTGGCGGACAGTGGGGGCCGCAAAGGAGCCAGCCCCATGCCTGACCTTCGGAAACAGACGCGCCGGCAGCGGGCACAGATGACCTACATGATGGACGTCATGCGGCGTCTGGAAGAGGACTTCCACAGCGCCATCGAGCGGACGGGGCGCATTCCGGCCGAATGGTATGAGATCGCCGTGCGCAAGGGCCCGGGGGGTGGTGGAGGTCAACGTCGCGCTTGATGCGGATGTGGCGAAGTTCTTCAGGTCGATGGGGAGGGGCTATCGGCTGCGGATCAATGAGGTGCTGCGGAGCTACATGGACGCGCGGCTGGCGGGGGTGATCCGAGGGGCGGAGACGCTGAACTATCACCGCCGGCGGGACGAGTATGGGTACGGCGAGCCGAAGCCTGCGTTCGGGGAGTTCTCGGGGGTTGCCGGGGGAGAGTGGGAGGACGAGGGGCTGGAGGTGGAACAGCCAGAGGCGGCGTTCATGCAGCAGGTGTATCAGCGGCGGCGTGCGGCGGACGGGGGGCGGGTGGGGGAGGATGAGGTGCCGTTGGTAAGGTGAGAGGGGGCGAGCGTAAGGGTGTGGACGCTGGTGATGTTGCGTGAAATCGCGCACCCTAGGAGTCGCGACTGAGCAAGTCCAAATCCAATCAGTCGCAGCTCTGGAAGTTTGACTCCAAGCACTGCTGCGCACGGCGCTTGGCTTCCGCTACGGCGTCGGCGGTCATCTTTCTTGCGACACGATCCCGCTCCTCTACGACCCCACTGATGGTGTCGGCGTCGGCGGCGACGCTAAGCCACATGTACGCCAGTATACTGTCCTGGGTCACGCCATAGCCGGCGGCATACGCCTGACCGAGAGCATAGTGGGAGTTTGTATGCCCCTGCTTCGCGGCCATCCTGATCCATCGCACGGCCTCGACGTAGTCCTGCTCTACGCCCAAACCCATCGCATACATCTTGCCGTAGGAAAACTGGGCGCTGGCGTGTCCCTGTTCTGCGGCGCTCCGGTACCATCGCAAAGCCTCGGCGTAGTCCTGCGCTGCACCTTTAGCTAGGTGATACATCCTTGCAAGTTCGTACTGGGCTTCTGTGTGTCCCTGCTCTGCTGCCATCCGATACCATCGCATGGCCTCGGTCTCGTCCTTCGTAGCGCCCATTCCATAGTGATAAGCGTAGGCAAGTTCGTGCTGCGCTTGGGCGTGTCCTTGCTCTGCGGCCATCCTGAACCAGCGAGCAGCCTCTAACTCGTCCGCCTCCGGCCAGAGGCCGTGATAGTACATGACGCCGAGCCAGTACTGGGCATCGGCCTGTCCCTGCTTTGCCAGGAGCTGCCATATGGTGAAGGCAGTTTGATAGTCAGTCGCTGCGTAGGCTTTCGATGCGCTTTCGTGGTCTTGTGCCAGGCTTGTCATGGGGATAGCCCACAAAATGAGCGCGGTTACGAAACTTCTAAAGAGCAACGCAAACCTTCCTTCCCGAGCGTTCCTTTGAGATGTCCTCTGTGCCCGCATTTTCTGGCATGGGCTGTTCCGCCACGCGTATTTGAGGCTAGCGGATGACCTTTGCTGCGACAAGCACGTAAGGCGAGGCAGGTGCGCGCGACAGCGCTTTCCGCTCTGTTCGACGGTGCGCTTTAGCACACCCTGCGAAACGGTTTCTGCGTGCCAAGTGAGTCGGGGCGAACCCCCGACTTACGTCGGCGGGGTGTTCGGGTCAGAGGATCTTCTGGCCGGTCTTGGCCCAGTCTTTCAGGAACTGCTCCAGGCCCTTGTCGGTCAGGACGTGGCTCGCCAGCGCCTTGATCACGTTCGGGGGGGCGGTGACGACGTCGGCTCCGATCAGGGCGCAGTCCTTGACGTGGTTCGCGCTGCGGATCGAGGCGGCGAGGATCTGGGTTTTGTAGTCGTAGTTGTCATAGATCGTGCGGATGTCGCCGATGAGGTCGAGGCCGTCGAGGTTGATGTCGTCGAGCCGGCCGATGAACGGCGAGATGAAGGTCGCTCCGGCTTTGGCGGCGATGAGCGCCTGGTTGGCGGAGAAGCAGAGGGTGACGTTGACCATGAAGCCCTCGGCCGTCAGGGTCTTGCAGGTCTTGAGGCCGTCCCAGGTCAGCGGCACCTTGACCGCGATGTTCGGGGCGATGGCGGCGAGTTTGCGGCCCTCGGCGATCATCTCGGGGGCGGTGAGGGCGACGACTTCGGCGGAGACGGGGCCTTTGACGAAGGAGCAGATCTCCTTGGTGACCTCAAGGATATCGCGGCCGGATTTCAGGATCAGCGAAGGGTTGGTGGTGACGCCGTCGACCATGCCGAGGTCGTGAAGCTCACGGATGGCGTCCACGTCGGCGCTGTCGATGAAGAATTTCATGGGGGCCTCTCCTGCAGTAATACGGGGCGTCGGGTTGCGGGGGGCGCAACTCGGGGGTTGTATGCTCTTGGGGGCGGGTTTACCCCAAACGGCTTCAGAGCGAAAGGTGGCGGGTTGGCGGATCGGGTCTATCAGGCGGGCGATCTGGTCGGGGTGCTGACGACCGAGCCTTTGGGGCGGGTCCTCGACTATCGCGCGCCGGAGGGGGGGTGCGGGGACGGGGATTTCGTCGAGGTGCCGTTGGGGCCGCGCCGGGTGCTGGGGGTGGTCTGGGGGCCGGGGGAGGGGACGTTCGATCCTTCCAAGATCCGGCCGGTGGGCCGGGTGCTGGAGGCGCGGCCGATGCGGGAGGAGCTGCGGGTATTTCTGGCGCGGGGGGCGGATTACACGCTGACTCCTTTGGCCGCGATGCTGCGGCTGGCGACGCGGACTCCGGGGTTGGGGGAGCCCCCGTCCACGCGGCGGGTGTACCGGCTGGCGGGGCCGGTGCCGAACGCTTTGACGGATGCGCGGCACCGGGTGATCGAGGCGTTGCGGGAGTTTGGTCTGGCGCCGGTGACGTTGGGCGAGCTGGTGGAGGCGGCGGGGTGCGGGGCGTCGGTCGTGAAGGGGCTGGTGAAGCTGGGGGTGGTGGCGGAGGAGGAGGCGCCGCGGGATACTCCGTATCCTCGGCTTTCGCCCGGGCTGGCGGTGCGGCTGGAGGGGGATCAGGTGGCGGCGGGGGATGCGCTGGTCGCGGCGGTGGCGATGGGGGGGTATTCGGCGACCTTGTTGAAGGGGGTGACGGGGTCGGGGAAGACGGAGGTCTATCTGGAGGCGGTGGCGGAGTGTCTGCGTAGCGGTCGGCAGGCGTTGGTGCTGCTGCCGGAGATTGCTTTGACGGCGGAGTTTCTGACGCGCGTGGAGGCTCGGTTCGGGGCGCGGCCGGCGGAGTGGCACTCCGGGGTCACGATGACCGAGCGGCGGCGGTTGTGGCGGATGGTCTCGGAGGGGGAGGCGGGGCTGGTGGTGGGCGCGCGGTCGGCGCTGTTCCTGCCGTTCCAGGACCTGGGGCTGATCGTGGTCGATGAGGAGCATGACAGTTCCTACAAGCAGGGGGATGGGGTTCTGTACCATGCGCGCGACATGGCGGTGCTGCGTGCCTCGGTCGCGGGGTGCCCGGTGGTCTTGGCCTCGGCGACGCCCTCGCTGGAAAGCTGGGCGAATGTGGAGGCGGGGAAGTACCGGCGGCTGGAGTTGGGGTCGCGCTTCGGGGCGGCGGAATTGCCGGAGATGGGGGCGATCGACATGCGGGCGGAGCGGTTGCCGTCGGACCGCTGGATCTCGCCGACTTTGGCCGCGAAGGTGGAGGCGGTGGTGGCGCGGGGGGAGCAGGCGCTGCTGTTCCTGAACCGGCGGGGGTTTGCTCCGGTGACCTTGTGTCGGGCGTGTGGGCATCAGGTCGGCTGCGACCAGTGCGACGCGCGGATGGTGGAGCACCGGTTCCAGAAGCGGCTCGTCTGCCACCAGTGCGGGGCGACGAAGCCGGTACCTTTGGCTTGTCCCTCGTGCGGGGTCGAGGGGCGGATGGCGGCGGTCGGGCCGGGGGTGGAGCGGCTGGCCGAGGAGGTGGCGGCGCGGTTTCCTTCGGCTCGCGTTGTCGTGCTGTCGTCGGACCTGTTCGGTTCGGCACGGGCGTTGAAGGAGGCGATTGCGGGGATTGCTTCCGGGGGCGCTGACATCATTATCGGGACGCAGATCGTGGCCAAGGGGCACAACTTTCCGCTGCTGACGCTGGTGGGGGTGATCGACGCGGACCTG
>NZ_JBOFBI010000084.1:0-4648 GCF_051645465.1 Tabrizicola sp.
ACGGTCGCTGTCGGCGACATGGCGGCGCAGTCGAAGCAGGTATTTGCCAACATAGGCCGAGCCCTTGCCGCAGCTGGTGCGCGGCCTGAACAGGTCGCCAAGCTTACGATCTTCGTCTCGAACTATCGACGTGAACACCTTGAGATGATTGAGGAAGGCCGCGTCTCGCTCTTCGGCGACCACAAGCCGACCGACACGCTTATTGGCGTGGCGACGCTAAGCCGCAGCGAGTACATGCTGGAGGTCGACGCAATCGCAATTGTCGATGACTAGGCCAAGTTCGCCTGCGCCCGAGTTTGGAATGCGGTCGAGTGAGCGAAGAAAGCGAAGTCGCGTTCGACGCGATGAGCATCCTCATGTGTCACTTATGCGAATTTGAAGGGTGACCCGATCTTCCGGCACAGAATTCAAGATCGCAAGAACCACAAAGCAAAGGAACGCTACGCCATGGAACTTATCGCAGGTCTAATCGACGTTTTCGCTGACAAACCGCTCAGCGGCAATCCTCTTGCCGTAGTCGAGGATGCTGACGACCTTACCGTCGCGAAAATGAAACAGATCGCCGGAGAATTCAATCAGGCCGAAACGACCTTCATCATGCGCAGCACGCGGGCGGATCGAAAGCTGCGCTCCTTTACGGCCAGCGGCGCGGAGGTTGTTGGCGCCGGGCACAACGCGCTTGGGGCTTGGCTCTGGCTTGCCGAGGACGGCAAGCTCGGTCCACTGAACGCGCCACGGACCTTTCACCAGGAAATCGGCGACGAGGTTCTGCCAATCGTCCTGACGACCGTCGGCGGCAGAATTTTTGGACACATGCGCCAGGCGCCGCTCAAGCTCTCTCCGCCACTCGATGACGTAACGGCCTTGGCTGGAGCGCTCGGGCTTCAGGTATCAGACATCATGACAACGCCAGCCCCTCGCCCAGGAGACACTGGCGCTTCGCACCTGCTCGTGCGCGTCCGCGACCCCGGTACGGTGGACCAGGCAAAGCCAGCATCAGATGCGTTGCTGGATGTCCTGCGTCAGGCGGGCGCGGAGGGTTGCTACATCTATGCCCACGATACTCTCTCCCCCGAGAGGGCCTATGCCCGGTTCTTCAATCCCACCGTAGGCCTCTGGGAAGACGCAGCTACAGGGACGGCGGCGGGACCGTTGGCAGCATACCTTGGTCGACAGGGGCTGCTTCGGAGTGGCTCTATCGCGGTCGAGCAAGGCACAAAAATGGGACGCAGGAGCATCCTGAACCTCAGACTGACGCCTGAACCTGAGCTGTCCGGAGCAGGCATTATCGTCATGCGTGGGACCATACGGCTTTGATTGCATTGACCCGCCTCGAAGATTTCATCCGGCAGCATGAAGAGTCTTCGTCGGCTTGATCCGACCCCCAACCTTGGACCGCCCGAAAACGCCAGCGTCCGGCGGTTCAGGGTCGTGTTCCAAAGCAAAAGAGAACGAGGACTCTCGCTCAAAGCAAAGAAGAACCGGATCTCAAGTCAGTATGAGTCGGTGACCTGGCTCGAAGGAAACAGGCCGCCATCATCCGACCCGATCTCGATGGTGAGAGATACATGGCGTGGGCGGGTCAAAGCGAAGATGGTCGCCTCTACCACATCACGGCTTGTCCCGCGTGCTCCCTTCCGGCGGTCGCCAGCGTCAATCCAGTCCTGCTGGCCAGGCATCGCGTCATCCAGATAGGGCGGATTCACCAAGATCGAGCGAAACTTGCTACCTGAGAATTCCTGCCGCAACCCTTCGGCCAAGGCGACCTGCCCGCGCTTGGCAGAATAAAATGGCACCGAGACGGATTGCAGTGCCGCATTCGGTAGGCCGCTGATCGAGCCAATCGTCACAACATCCGGAGCCTCAGAGGCCAACATGAGTGGGCGAAGTCCTTGCGTGAAAAGGAAAGTTCCGGTCATGGCTGCACTTATGACGGTGCGCACATCCTCTTCAGCATAGGGTTCGGCACTACTCTGCAGCCACATCGCGCCATTGTTGATCAATATATCAACCTGGCGTTTGATCGAAGCGATCCGGGAAACTGCCTCTTTCACACCTTCAATGTTGGCGAGGTCAAGGATGACAATTTCTGGGGCCCTTCCGACTCGTGTAACCAAGAGATGCGCGATCATTTCAAGATCCGCAGACCGCCGCCCACATAGAACAATCTCGCAACCAGCATCTGCCAACGAAAGTGCGAAGGCTGCACCCAGCCCCCGACCGGCACCGGTCACGACGACCACTTTCCCACCAAGCTCGACCATAGTTTTCCTCCAGTCCGGTGACCGCTATCAGAAATGCCCCGATCCAAGAGACTTCTCAACCTAACAGGCACTCTGCCAATACGGGATGGGCCCCTCTCAAACCATTTCCGCGGCAGCGACGCGTCTCCCGCGTACCAGCGCCATAGCGACCTCGGCAACGTGCGTGCCCTGATAGCGGGCGCCAGCGAGTTCGTTGGCGCTTGGCTGGCGTGAGCCCCCATCCTTGTCTTCAGACAATGTCGTTGCGCCGTAGGGCGAGCCGCCGGTGATTTCGTCCATCCGCATCTGCCCCTTGAAGCTGTAGGGCAGACCGACCACCAGCATGCCCAAATGCAGCAGCACCGTGTGCGTGGACTGAATAGTCGTCTCCTGCCCGCCATGCTGACTGCCGGTCGAGGTGAAGACGCTACCAACCTTGCCGACCAGCCGGTCTTCGAACCACAGCCCACCCGTCTGGTCGAGGAAGTTCTTCATCTGCGAAGCCATGTTCCCGAAACGCGTCGGCGTGCCGATGATAATTGCGTCGTAGTCGGCCAGCTCCGCCACCATTGCTATCGGCGTCGGCTGGTCCAGCTTGTAGCCTGATTTCTTCGCCACGCTCTCCGGGACAAGCTCGGGCACACGCTTCACTGCGACAGCCGCACCCGCTGCATCGGCACCCGCCGCCACCGCTTTGGCCATCGTCTCGATGTGGCCATAGGACGAATAGTAGAGGATCAAGACTTTGCACATTATCTGCACCTTTTGCGGTTTGGTTTCCGCGGAAAGTCTAGGTGTTTGCCAGTTCGTTAGAAGTGATATTAAATGCATCAAACCGATCTATTTCCTCGATCATGCTCGACGCCCTTACCCTTGATCAGATCCGAACCTTCGTGACGATCGCCGACAGCGGAAGCTTCCGGTCGGCAGCAGGGCGTCTGGGGCGGGTGCAATCGGGCGTCAGCGTCGCCATCGCGAACCTCGAGGCGCAACTCGGCGTCGCGCTGTTCGACCGGACCGGGCATCGGCCGCTTATGACACGGGAGGGCGAGGCGCTTCTGGCCAACGCGCGGGATATCCTGCTGCGGGTCGACGCTATGCGGGCACGCGCGCGCGGCCTTGGCGAAGGCGTCGAGCTGGAGCTGCCGTTGGCCGTGGATACCCTTTATCCGATCCACCACGTGGGCCAAGCACTTGCCGAGCTGCGGACGGCCTTTCCCTTGGTAAGCGTGCGTCTGGTGGTCGAACCGCTGGGCGGTCCGCTGACGGCGCTGCGGGAACGGCGCTGCACACTGGCCATCATGGTCGGTGAAGAGTTCCGCGATCCAAGGATCACCTTCGAAGCGTTGTCGTCGATCTCGCAGGTGGCGGTGGTCGCGGCCGATCATCGGCTTGCCGGCTTTCAGGAAAGACAGTCCATCGGCATTCCTGACCTTGCCGATCACGTCCAGGTCGTCCTGTCAGACCCCTCGCAGGTGTCCAAGGGGCGCGACTTTGGCGTCATCTCGCCGCAGACCTGCCGGGTCGGCAGCCAGGACGCCAAGCACGCGCTGATCCTCGCGGGGGTCGGCTGGGGTCGGCTTCCGCTCTGGCTGGTCCAGCGCGACCTGGAGGGTGGCAGACTGCGCAGACTGGGGACAGGTGCGCTCGGGCGGAATGCCGAGGTCGTTTCAGAAACCTATCTTGCCCACCGGCTGGACGAGCCTTTGGGGCCGGCAGCCCGCAAAATTGCCGAAATCCTCGTCAGGACCAGTTCGAACGATTCCAACCCATGATGACCGGTCGCGCGCAAGAAGAACAGCCGGTGGCGTGGCCATGGTGAAAAGCGGACTCCGGGGCGATGTCAGACTTCCGCTCTGATGGCTGAACACCCACGAGCGTTTAATCCGATGGCACTAAGAGCCTCCATCGATGTCTTCCCATCCACTTGGATCCGCCGAGCAGGCGCCGCGCTCATCAGAGCATATCGGTTGCTGTCACAGAGTATCATTTTGCGCGGTGACTTCATTTCCGAAGCTGCCGCTTCATCCAAGCCCTGAACGCGGATACCTTGGGATCACTGCCACGGCTCTTGGCGGTGACGAACCAAAGGCCGAAACTCGACACGAGTTGCTCCTTAAACGGGCGGACAAGCCTACCGTCGTCCAGCGCGTCAGCTGTGGTGAAGTCCCAGGTCAAGGCGACGCCAAGCCCAGCGATCGCCGCATCTACACACATGCCCGCCTCCGAAAATGACATACTGGCAACAAGGGGTTCGGTCAGGCCAGCGACGCGAGCCCAGTCGTCCCAGTTGTCTCGCGCGCCGTCATTTCTGATGATCGTTGCGGAGTAAACGTCCTGCGGGGTTTTCAGCCGCCGTGCAACGGAAGGTGCACAGACCGGATAGAGGTACACTTCGCTCAGAT
>NZ_JBOFBI010000085.1:0-15034 GCF_051645465.1 Tabrizicola sp.
TGGCATACGCCTTCCTGATGCTGCGCTTCTCGATGTGGCGCACGAAGAAGCTTCTAGACGAGAAGTCGGTGCCGCTGACCGACCCCTCGATCACCCGGCTTGCGGATCGCATGGCGGCGGCGATGGAGGTGCCGGAGATCCAGGTGCGCGTCTTCGAGGTTGAGCCGGTGAATGGGCTTGCCGCAGCCGACGGGCGGATTTTCCTGACGCGCGGGTTCCTGAACCGGAAGGCGCGCGGCGAGGTTTCGGCGGAGGAGCTAGCGAGCGTCATCGCGCATGAGCTTGGCCACGTGGCGCTTGGCCATATGCGGCGGCGGATGATCGATTTCACCGGCCAGAACGCGGTTTTCGTCGTGCTGTCGACACTGCTGAACCGGTTCCTGCCATTTATCGGCATCTGGCTCGCCAATATCATCTCGACAGCCCTTATGGCGCGGCTGTCTCGCCGGGACGAGTTTGAGGCGGATGCCTATGCCTCGGCGCTGCTGATCAAGGCAGGGCTGGGGACCGGGCCGCAGAAAGCGCTGTTCCGCAAACTGGAGGCGCTGACGGCGAACCGGGCGGAGGGCATTCCGGCCTGGCTTCTGAGCCACCCGAAGGTCGAGGAGCGGATCGCGGCGATCGAGGCGAACGAGGCGCGTTGGCTGGGGCAGAAACAAATTTCTTAAGTAAGAAATTTGGCAAATTCCTTACTTAAGGAATTTGGCGCGCTAGACCCCCAGCGCTTTCGCCAGCCGGTAAAGCCGCGCGCGTTTCATGAGGGATTTGAGGGGCACAGGCTGGCCTGAAAGCGCCTCGGCCTTCGCCCGGACGGCTTCGACGATCCGGGCCATGGTATCGGGATGGTGGGACTGCAGCTCCCACAGGAACCCGTCGGGATCTCGGCGTTGGATGCCTTCGGCGGCGAGCACATGGCCGGGGAAATCCTGGGCGTTGAAGGTGACAATGGCATCGGCTCCGCTGGCGATGGCGGTGGCGAGGACGTGCTTGTCGGCGGGGTCGGGCAGGATCAGCCGGGCCTCGATTTCGGGATGCTCGCGGGTGAGCGCCCTTGGGAAGGCCGCGCGCAGGCTGGCCGCTTCGCCCTCGGCGATCGCCGGAGCTTCGGCTCCAAGCTTTGCTGTCGCCAGCACCCATTCCCGCAGGATCCGTTCCGAAAAGACGGGCTGGTAGAGACCCGCCTCTGCGGCGCCTTGCAGGATCTCGCGCAGCACGGTTGGGTAAAGGACGCAGGCATCGAGGACGGCCTTCATCCGTCCAGCCGGAACGTCAGCGCCTTGAGGTACGAGCTTTCGGCCAGTTGTGGCAGCACCGGGTGGTCCGGGCCGGCAAAGCCCGTATGGATGATCTGCCCGCGCCGCCCTGCCCGCCCGACCCCGCGGGCCGAGGCGTTGCGGAAGGCCTGCAGATCGACGGCGTGCGAGCAGGAGCAAAGGACGAGATAACCGCCGGGCCCGACCAGTGGTGCCGCAAGGCGGGCCACCCGCTCATAGGCCCGGAGGCCTGCTTCCAGGGCAGGCTTGGCGGGCGCAAAGGCGGGCGGGTCGCAGATCACGAGGCCAAAGCGCGCACCTTCGGCCCCCAGCGCCTCCAGCACTTCAAACGCATCGCCCTGCCGGGTCGTGAACCGTTCGCCAAAGCCCGAGGCGGCTGCCCCCTGCCCCGCCAACGGAAGTGCGGCCGCCGAGGCATCGACGGCCAGCGCGCTTTCCGCCCCGCCCGCCAAAGCCGCAAGGGCGAAACCGCCGACGTGTGAGAAGACATCCAGGACCTTTGCGCCCTTGGCCAGCCGGGCCGCAAAGGCATGGTTGTCGCGCTGGTCGAAGAAAAGCCCGGTCTTCTGGCCACCGATGAGATCGGCCATGTAGGTGGCTCCGTTCATCGGCACGGGCACCGGGCCTGCAGGCTGAGGACCATGGATCACCCCAACCTCCTCGGTCAGCCCTTCCAGCCCGCGCGCCCGGCCCGAGCCGTTCTTGATCACCGTAGC
Organism: Tabrizicola sp.; assembly: GCF_051645465.1. Classification (GTDB taxonomy): domain Bacteria; phylum Pseudomonadota; class Alphaproteobacteria; order Rhodobacterales; family Rhodobacteraceae; genus Tabrizicola. Next base: position 1,991 of record NZ_JBOFBI010000085.1, read on the forward strand.
GACCCCGGTCACCCTGACCAGCGCGTCAACCAGCGGCCGAAGCAGCGCCTCGGCCCAGGCGGCATTCGGCTGAACAACGGCGACATCGCCGAAGCGGTCGATCACCACGCCGGGTAGTCCATCGGCCTCGGCATGGACCAGGCGGTAGAAGGGGCGGTCGTAAAGCCGGGACCGATGCGCAAGCGCCCGTTCGATCCGCGCGGCGAACCAGTCCTGATCGATCATGGCCGCCGGGTCGCGGTCGAGCATCCGGGCAATGATCTTTGACTTGACGTTTACCGTGACGAGGCCCAGGGGCCGCCGCTCACCATCTTCCAGCACCGCAAGCGCGCCCGGTGCCAGTCCTTGAGTGCGCCGGTCCGTCACCAGTTCGTCGGCATAGACCCATGGGAAACCATGGCGGATCGCCCGCGCCTCGGCCTTGGGCTTCAGGCGCACGATCGGGTGCGCCCCTGCCATGATCTCTGTCTCAGTCATCATGCAACCTTCCGGGCCATGCGGGAAATGCCGCTCAATAGCCGCTTTCGTGCCCGCCCGGAAGGTCGACCGTTACTGCGGCTCGATCCGCATCGTCACGGTTGCCGAGGCATAGACGGTGTTTGCCGACGAGCCGCCGCAGCCCATGCCCTGCATATCGCCGTAGACAACGCTTGAGACGCTGATCGAGGTGATCGTGCAGCTCTTTGCGGACGAGGCAAGCAAAGGCGAACAGGCATCAGCCGCGCGGAGCGCGACATGACGCCGGATGGCATCGCCTTCGTCGTTCAGCCCGAGCGGGTTGTCGGCTGACAACGGGAGACTGACATCGACGGTGGTCGTGACATCGACTGAAGGGGCCGGGATCGCGGCCTGGGCAATCGATTTGTTAATGGCAAGGGTTGTGGCTTCCTGCGCAATGGCGGCGCCGGGAAGGCAGGCGGAAATCAGCAAAACAGCTAGGCGCATGCGATCTCTCCGGGATAAGGGGTGGTCGGGCAGTGTCGTAATGCAGGCAAGTTCTATGACGCTTCGGCAGTTCAGTCCAACGCAGATGTTGTCCGGCGCTGGTCCTTGATCATTCTGGACGTCAGGGGCGGCTTGACCGCCCCCAAGGCCCGGAAACTCAGCTCACTTCAGCTCGACTTGCATGGTTATGTTGGACGTCGCGTAAAGATAGTCGGGCTGGCCGGGGTTGCTGTTGATCTGGGTCGAGACGTTGACCGAGGTCACCTCACACTTGGTGGCGATCGTATCCATCAGCGTGACGCATTCGCCGACCGAGCGCTGGTACAGGTCTTTGCGATAGGCCTCCTCCTCGGCAGCTTTTCCCGCACGGTCGGTTGCCGTCAGAGGCGCGTTGATGCTGATCGAGGTGTTGAACATGATCCCGGCAATGGGAAAATCGGACATGCTGCTTTCGGCAGCGGCAGCTGTATCCTGGGCCATGGCAGAGACGGGAAGGCAGGCAATAAGGGCAAAAGCGGCAAGGCGCATTATCGGTCTCCGGATAAGAGGTACTGGCAGTCTCCTCTATCCGGCGCTTTGGCACAACTGCGGTTGTGGTGCGGCCAGGTCAGGCTTTCCCTACGACCGCAGTGGCGGGCCGACGTCCTTGCGATGGCGCGCCGACCTGCCTTTATGGTCAGCTCGACGTTGCAAGCATACAGGCTTCAGCGCGGTTGGGCACGCCGGGGGCAGAGCCGTCAGCCTTCGGCGATACCGGTGCGGCAAGGACCATTGCCGAAAAGAGAACGCCCGCGATGGCAGCGGGAACCAGGATCGTGATCTTCTTCATTTCAAGTTCTCCGGCTATGAGGTGCAGATGATCCTGGATTTCACGTTTCTGGGTTTGCATTTTAGCTGGGACATGCGGAAACTGCGTCCTTAGTGGAGCAGTATTGTTCAGCATTGCTGTGCTTGCGTGTGCCGGATCGGCCATTGGCAACAAAGCGGGATCAATGCTGCTGAAGTAGGATGTTGTTAGCGCTAACAGCCGGTGCTATATCCCCCACCAAACGGACACCTAGAGGACGCCATGTCGCTTCACCCGACCATCGCCCGTGTCACCGACCGCATCCGCGAAAGGTCTGAAACGACGCGCGGCATCTACCTTGACCGGATGGCGAAAGCCGTATCGGACGGCCCGGTCAGGGCGCACCTTTCCTGCGGCAACCAGGCCCATGCCTATGCGGCGATGGGGGCCGACAAGGATGCTCTGGCGGCGGCGAAGGTCCCGAACCTCGGGATCATCACGGCCTATAACGACATGCTTTCGGCCCACCAGCCCTTCGAGCGCTATCCCGACCTGATCCGCGCGGCAGCGGCGAAGGCGGGGGTTACGGTCCAGGTCGCGGGCGGGGTCCCGGCGATGTGTGACGGAGTGACCCAGGGCCAGCCGGGGATGGAGCTGTCGCTTTTCTCCCGCGACGTGATCGCCCTGGCTGCGGGCGTGGCGATGAGCCACAACTGCTTTGACGCGGCGCTTTACCTTGGCGTCTGCGACAAGATCGTGCCGGGCCTGATCATGGCGGCGGCGGCCTTCGGCCATGTCCCGGCGGTCTTTGTACCGGCCGGACCGATGACCAGCGGCCTTCCCAATGACCAGAAGTCCAAGGTCCGCAATGCCTATGCCGAGGGCCGCGCGACCCGCGAAGACCTGATGGCGGCCGAAATGGCCAGCTACCACGGCCCCGGCACCTGCACCTTCTACGGCACGGCAAACACCAACCAGATGCTGATGGAGGTGATGGGGCTTCACCTTCCAGGCGCGAGTTTCGTGAACCCCGGTACTCCCTTGCGCGATGCGCTGACGGTGGCGGCGGTGGAACGCGCAGCCGCGATCACCGCTTTGGGGAACGATTTCCGCCCGGCAGGCGAGATCCTGGACGAACGAGCGTATGTGAACGGGATCGTCGGGCTGATGGCGACGGGCGGGTCGACGAACCTTGTCCTCCACCTGCCCGCCATGGCACGGGCGTCCGGGGTGCTCCTCGATCTGCAGGATTTCGCCGACCTCTCCGAGGCCGTGCCCCTGATGGCCAAGGTCTATCCGAACGGGCTGGCCGACGTGAACCACTTCCACGCCGCCGGGGGCCTCCAGTTCCTGATCAGCCAGCTTCTCGACGCAGGCCTTCTCCATCCCGACGCAAAGACCGTGGCGGGTGATGGCCTGGCAGCCTACCGGCAGGAACCGGTGCTGACGGACGGCCGCCTGAACTGGCGCGACGGACCGAAGGCGAGCCTCAACGACAAGGTCGTCCGCGCCGCTGGTGATGCCTTTGCCGTAAGCGGGGGGCTGAAGCTTCTGACAGGCAACCTTGGGAAGGGCGTGATCAAGGTATCCGCCGTCGCCCCGGAGCGCCACGTGATCGAGGCCCCCACGCGCATCTTCCACAGCCAGGACGCGGTGAAGGCCGCCTTCAAGGCGGGCGAGTTCACAACGGACACGGTGGTCGTCGTCCGCTTCCAGGGGCCGAAGGCGAACGGGATGCCGGAGTTGCATTCGCTGACCCCTACCCTGTCGGTGCTGCAGGACCGCGGCCTTCGGGTGGCGCTGGTGACCGATGGCCGGATGTCCGGCGCCTCGGGCAAGGTCCCCGCCGCAATCCACGTCGCCCCCGAAGCTGCCGCTGGCGGTCCGCTCGCGCGCCTCCGCGACGGCGATATCGTCCGGCTGGATGCGGTCGCAGGCACGCTGACCGCGCTGGTTCCCGATTTCGAGTCCCGCACGCCGGTCACTGCCGACCTCTCGGCCAACGAACACGGTATCGGGCGCGAGCTTTTCGCCGCCTTCCGCCGGGGCGTGGGCTCCGCCGACACCGGCGGCGCGCTCGTCCTTTGACCGGCGCGCCCGGCCTGAACGTCGCTGCCTCCGGCGGGGATATTTTAGCAAAGATGAAAGGAATCGCAGGGTAGGTTCGATGTGCGGTACAGGCGGGGACGCCGATGACCGCCAAAGGTGAAAGGCCCCCCGTCTCCCCCGGTCCGCCGGCTCGAGGCGGGGGCGCCAACCTGCAGCTACCCGCCTTTCATCTTTGCGGCAAATATCCCCGCCGGAGGCTTCCGCACTGACCGCTTCCCCGACGTCGGGGCATCAAGGAGCCTGTCATGACCCCCGCCCAGCAATCCGCTAAAGCCGCCGAAATCTGCCGCCTTGCCCCGGTCGTCCCGGTCCTGGTGATCGATGACCTCGCCCATGCGAGACCCTTGGCCGAGGCGCTGGTTGCGGGTGGGCTTCCGGCGCTGGAGGTGACGCTTAGAACCCCGGTCGCGCTGGATGCGATCCGGGTGATGTCGGAGGTGCCAGGGGGCGTTGTCGGTGCGGGGACGCTGCTCACGCCCGCTGATGTAAAGGCCGCGAAGCAGGCGGGCGCGACCTTCGGGGTTTCGCCCGGCGCTACCGACCGGCTGATCGCCGCTTGCGAGGACGAGGGTCTGCCCCTCCTCCCCGGTGCGGCCACGGCATCCGAAATCATGGCGCTTTTGGAGAAGGGCTATGCGGTTCAGAAGTTCGTCCCGGCCGAACAGGCGGGGGGCGCGGGTTTCCTCAGGTCGATCGGCTCGCCCATTCCGCAGGTCAAGTTCTGTCCGACCGGCGGGATCAGCCTGAAGATCGCGCCGGATTATCTGGCGCTCAAGAACATCCTCTGCGTCGGCGGCAGCTGGGTTGCGCCGAAAGATGCGATGACGAAGGGCGACTGGGCCGGGATCACCCTACTTGCGGCGGAGGCAGCTGCGCTTGCCCGCTCTGCCTGACAGAAGCCAACGGTCAGCCGTCAAGCCCCACGCGCGCGGCCCTGCCACCCCGGCGGCGGGGATGCTCGGGGGCGGTCAGCGCCTCGTGCAGCACCGCAGTCATCGGATGGTCCGGCGCATCCGCGCCGTAGCGCGCAATGAGGGTCCGCACCGCATCCGGGACGGACAGCTCGACCGGGACAGACAGCGCCCAATCCATGAAAATCGACCGGCATTCGCCCGGGGTAATCCCGTCGATCCGGTAGCTTTCGCGCACCAGGCCCTTTGGGTCAGCCTCGCCGAGGTCCATCGCCCGTCTCCCCATGTCTGCCCTCTCCGACCAAACGCGTAACCGCGGCCCCGGCAGCCGCGGCGGCGTCCGACAACGCCCCGGCGAGGCCCGGCCCGTCCGAAGCCGCCGTCTCGCGCAGAACGAACGCCCGCCCGCCTTCACCCAAGTTGTCCCAATCCATCGCCCGGTCGCCCAGAAGCCGCGTTGCCGCCTGCACTTGCCACATCAGCCTGTAGGCACCGGTCATGGCCTGCGCGTCTGAATCCGGCAGAAGACGGCCTGCGCCCGCCGCAATCTGATGCTCGACCCCGCGCGCGGGGCTTCCGGACATAAGCGCCAAGGCCTGCGCCGCAAGCTCGATGTCCATCATGCGCCCCGGCCCGTTCTTCGCATCCCAAAGCCCCTCGGCGGGCTTGGCTGCCTGGAGCCGCATCCGCATCTCGGCCACATCGCCGCGCACCTTCGCCCCCTGCCCTTTCGCCACAAGAAGCGCCCGCCGGAAGGCTTCCACCTCGCCGCCAAGCGAGGCATCGCCAGCCAGCACCCGGGCCCGCGTCAGCGCGAGGTGTTCCCAGGTCCAGGCCTCGGTCTCCTGATAGGTGGTGAAGCTCTGCAAGCTCGTCGCCACCGGCCCCTGCCGACCAGAGGGCCGGAGCCGCATGTCGACCTCGTAAAGCCGCCCCTCCGGCATCTGCGCAGTCAGCGCGGTGACAAGGGCCTGCGTCAGGCGGGCGTAATAGGGCCGGGTCGCCAAAGGGCGCGGACCGTCGGACATCTCGACCCCTTCAGCATCGTAGATCACGATGAGGTCTAGGTCGGACCCCGCATTAAGCCGCGCAGCACCCAGCGACCCCATGCCAAGCAGAACCGCCCCCCGGCCGGGCATCGGCCCGTGCTTCCGGGCAAAGTCCACTGCAACCTCGTCCCAGATCACCGAAACGACCGCCTCGGCCAGATCGGCATACTGCGTCCCGGCCTCAAACCCGTCGATCAGGCCGCGCAGGTGGTGGACGCCTATCCGGAAGTGCCACTCCTTCATCCATCGGCGGGCGGCATCCAGCCGGGCCTCATAGTCCGGGGCCTGTGCCAGCCGGGCCGCAAGCTCGCCGCGCAGCGCTTTGGCGCCCGGCCAGGCCCCCCAGAAACTGCCGCCGATCACTCCGTCCAGAACACCAGCATTTCGTGAAAGGTAGCGCGCGAGGCCGGGGGCCGAACCCGCGATGTCGACGATCAGTTCGACCAGCGAGGGGTTCGCCTCGAAAAGCGAAAAGATCTGCACCCCGGCCGGAAGTCCCTGCAGAAACCCGTCCAGCGCTACCAGCGCCTCGTCCGGGTTGGCAGCGCGCGCGAGTTCCCGCAGCATTCGGGGCCGAAGCCGCCGGAATATCGCTTGCGCCCGGTCCGACCGAAGAGCCGGATAGCTTTCCCAGTCCCTGGTGATTGCACGGGCCGCGCTGGAGAGTTCCGGCCCATCTTCCGCCTGGCCCGGCGCGAAGAAGCCTTCCGTCAGCCGGTCGGTGCGGTTGAGCCGTTCCAGAAGGTCGCGGCGGAAATCGGCCTCGCTTTGCCCGCAGAATGCAGCGATCCGGGCGATGCCTTCGGGGGTTGCGGGCAGGGAATGGGTCTGGGCGTCGTTCACCATTTGCAGCCGGTGCTCGACCTCGCGGTGCGCCCGGTAATGGGCCGTCAGTTCCGACGCCACCTCGTCCGGCACCCATCCTTTCGCGGCCAGCGCGGCCAGACCCCCGACCGTCGTCCGTTCGCGCAGAGAGGCATCGCGGCCGCCCGCGATCAGCTGGCGGGTCTGGGTGAAGAACTCGATCTCACGGATGCCCCCGGCGCCAAGTTTCAGGTTGTGCCCTTCCACTGCGATCGGCCCGTGCAGCCCCCGGTGGTCACGGATGCGAAGCCGCATGTCGTGCGCGTCCTGGATCGCCGCAAAGTCCAGGTGCTTGCGCCAGACAAAGGGGATCAGCGTCTTCAGGAACCGCTCCCCAGCCGCGATGTCGCCGCCGCAGGGCCGTGCCTTGATATAGGCGGCGCGTTCCCAGGTGCGGCCCTCTGCTTCGTAATAGGCCTCGGCCGCCGCCATCGACAGGCAGACAGGCGTGACCGACGCATCGGGGCGAAGCCGCAGGTCGGAGCGGAAGACGTAGCCGTCCGTCACATCCGAAAGGATCGCCGTCATCCGCCTCGTGATCTTGATGAAGACCTGCCGGGCCTCCTGCTCGACCCCCGGATAGCGCGTTTCATCGAAAAGGCAGATCAGGTCGATGTCGGAGGAATAGTTGAGCTCTCCCGCCCCCATCTTGCCCATCGCCAGCACGACCATGCCACCTGCCGTTGAGGCGTCGTCCGGGTTGGCCCCAGGCAGGCGTCCGCGCCGGATGTCCTCGGCCACAAGCGTGGTCACCGCCAGATGCACCGCCCGGTCGGCCAGCCTGGTCAGCGCCCCGGTCACCGTCTCCAGCGGCCAGACCCCGCCCAGATCGCAGAGCGCCGCCAAGAGCGCCACCCGGCGCTTCGCCTGGCGCAGTGCAATAGCCACGGCATCGGGGGGAAGATCGATGGGCGCCGCAAGAACCGTCGCCAGCGCGGCTTCAGGGTCGGCCACTGCTTCCGGCAGCCAGTCTGCCTCGCGCTGCATCAGCCCGCGCAGGTAGGGGCTGCACCCGGCTGTGGCAGACAAGAGCCCCATGACCTCCGGGCCAAGGTCGGGCAGTGTTGCGCGGGCATCCGCGGCGGCAGCGGGGTCGAAGGCTGTGGGCTGTCGGGTCAGACGGGCGGCAAGGCTCATGGCCCCGACCTTGCGGCGATGGGTTTGCCCCGTCAACTGGCCATCCGGTGCAGCGCGGCAGGCGGTCGATTGCCCAACGGGAGGAACCTTGTCGACGTCTTATGTGAAATATGTTTACATACCACTTGAACCTTGCCCCAAGACACCGCATCTTGACCAATGTGAATACGCTTCACATCCTGAACCTGGAGACCGCCGATGTACACGACCACCGACACCGCCCGGCCTGGCGGGATCCGTGCCATGTTCCACCGCGCAGAGGCCTGGCTGGACCAGCGCGGCAAATGGGCCTGGATCACCGCAATGGTCCTTGGCTTCGTCATCTTTTGGCCCGTGGGCCTTGCCCTTCTGGCCTATATGATCTGGGGAAAACAGATGTTTGGACATTCCTGCGGCAAACACCGCAATCACGACGACTATCGCTACAGCTACCGTTACAGCTACCGCGGCGGCAAGCACAGCCAGCGCTCTGCCTCCGAGACCGGCAACTATGCCTTCGACAACTACAAGGCCGAAGCCCTGCGTCGGCTTGAGGAAGAGCAGGAGGCGTTCGAGGCTTTCCTGCAGCGCCTGCGCACCTCGAAGGACAAGACCGAATTCGACTCCTTCATGGAAGAGCGCGCCCGCGCTACCGCCGTCGCCGATGCCGAGGCGGATACAGCCGGGACCGAGCCTCCGGCAAAGCCCGAGCCGGGCGCCCGGCCCGGTGAGTACTAAGACCCTCGCCCCATCCCGCGCAACAGGCGGGGTGGGGCATTGCCGTTCGATAAACTCGACGCTTGGCGGACGGCATTTGGCTTGTTAGGCTCTTCGATGTTCCGATCCTGACCCGAGCCCGATGCGCCACTCTCTTCCCCTGACGCCCCAATTCTACGTGACGGCGCCGCAACCCTGCCCCTACCTGCCGGGGCGGATGGAACGGAAGCTGTTCACGGCACTTCAGGGGGAGCATGCCCAAAAGCTGAACGACACATTGTCGAAGCAGGGCTTCCGTCGCAGCCAGAACGTGCTTTACCGCCCGTCCTGTGCCGAATGCTCGGCCTGCCTTTCCGCCCGCATCCGGGTTGCCGACTTCACGCCCTCACGCACCCAGAAGCGCATCCTGAAGCGCGGCGCGGGGCTTCGCCGGAACGCGACCAGCCCCTGGGCCACCGAAGACCAGTTCTCGCTGTTCCGACGCTACCTCGACCACCGCCACGCCGATGGTGGGATGGCCGACATGGATATCTTCGAATTCGCCGCGATGATCGAAGAGACGCCGATCAAGTCCCGCGTCATCGAATACACCCGCCCGCCGGGCGAAGGCGAACGGGGCCGCGCATTGGCCGGGGTCTGCCTGACCGATGTCTTCGATGACGGGCTGTCGATGGTCTACAGCTTCTACGACCCTGATCTGACCGACATGAGCCTTGGGACCTATGTGATCCTTGACCATGTCGCCATCGCGCGTGAGGCGGGGCTGCCTTATGTCTACCTGGGCTACTGGGTGCCCGGCAGCCGCAAGATGGGCTACAAGGCCGGCTTCTCGGCGCTGGAGATCTACAAGGGCGGTGAATGGCAGCCGGTTGGCGATCCGGCGCGGCATGGGGCGGACCTGCATCCGCTCTCGGTCGATCCGATCGCCGAGCAGGTTGCCCGGATCAGCCTGCCTGACACCCGCGTCTGAATGCCCGCCCGCATCTCGGCCCTGGCCCTTGTCGTGCCGGACTACGACGAGGCGATTGGGTTCTATGTTGGTAAGCTCGGTTTCCGGCTGACCGAAGACATCGACCAGGGGCGCAAGCGCTGGGTCACGGTCGAGCCGCCGGGGGGTGGTACGCGTCTGGTTCTGGCGCGGGCTGATACGCCCGAGCAGGCCCTTGCCATTGGAAATCAGGCTGGGGGTCGGGTGTTCCTGTTCCTTGAGACCGACGACTTCGCCCGCGATCACGCGGCGATGCTGGCTGCGGGGGTGACCTTCGAGGAAGCCCCCCGGCATGAGCCCTATGGCACGGTTGCGGTCTGGTGCGATCCGTTCGGGAACCGCTGGGACTTGATCTGTCCCACGGTGGGACAATGAGTCGGAATATTAGATATCAATAGCTTACATATGCGTTAGGGCCGCGTTAAGGATTGGCTCGCAACCCGCTTCACCCCCGCTGGCTGAGCACGACCCCAAGCGCCATCAATCCCAGGCCCAGCATCCTAAGCGCGCTGACGGGCCGCGCGGCCAGCCCCATCAGACCTGTCGCATCGATGATCGCGGCCGAGACGAGCTGGCCGAGGAGTACGAAGAGGATCGCGTTTGCAAGGCCAAAACGCGGGGCGACGAAGGTGATCGAGAGGATGTAGAAGGCGACCAGGCACCCCGCCAGAAACAGGACCGGCGGCTGCCCCGGCACGCGGGCAAGCGCCCCCTGCCCTCCTGTCGCCAGCAACACGACCAACGCCGTCGCGAAAGCCACGGCGAACAGTACCACCCCGGCCGCAACGGGCGAGCCGATCCTTTGCCCCAGATTGGCGTTCAGCGCGGCGAGAAGCGGAATCCCGACCCCCGCCGCGAGCATCAGGGCTGCGTGGCGCAGACCGTCACCCATCGGCCGCCCTCTGACGGGCCCGGTACTCCTCGACCGGAAGGCCGCCGACCCCCCAGTCCTCCAGCGCCACCTCGTCGATCACGACGAAGGTCGTCGCGGGCGACTTGTTCAGCACCTTCACCAGCAAGTCGGTGACCCCGGCGATCAGCTCGGCCTTCTGGGCGGCTGTCGCCCCTTCGCGGGTGATCTTGATGTTGACGTAAGGCATCTCAGGCCTCCTCTTCGTAGTGGAACACTTTCGAGATGACCTGCCAACGCCCGTCGAGCTTGATGAGCGTCAGGAAGTCGGTGAAGTGGCGCGCTCCGATTGCGCAGCGCACCACGGCGCGGGCAGTGACGGGTCCCGCAAAGTCGACGGCAACAATCTCGTCCCGCCGCACCTCGCCCCGTGAGGCCGGAGAGGCCCGTGCGTCGACGATCGGGAAATACTCGGCCATGTCGCGGTAGAGGAGCGAGCCGTCCGTGGCGCAAACGTACTGGGCCTTGGGGTGGAACACCCTGCCAAGCCGCCCTGTGTCGCTGTGGTAAAGGCCGTCGAAGTAGGTGCCCAGCACTTCGGCGACGGCCTGAAAATCGGCTGCTTCGGCCATCACGCGACCAGCCCCTCGGCCTTCAGCACCGCCTGCACCGAAGGCCGCGCCCCGACCCGTGCCATGAAGGCCGACAGATGCGGCCAGCGGTCCAAGGCGATGCCGGTCATGTTGGCCCAGTTCGCGACGACGAAGGCATAAGCGTCGGCGATGGTGAAATCGACGCCCGTCGTATGGGTGCGTCCGTCCGAGAGGCCGTCTTCCAGCCAGTGGAGCTTGAGTGCTACGGTCCGACGGGCAGCCTCTCTCGCGGCATCGGTCGCAGACGGGTCGAAGAGCGGGCCGAATGCCACGTGGAGTTCGGTCCCGAGGAAATTCAGCATCTCGTTGACCCGCGCCCGCGCCATCGTGCCACCCGCCGGGGCCAGCCTTTCGTCCGCCGCCCGGTCGGCCAGAAACTGCAGGATCGCCGGCCCTTCGGTCAGTATCTCGCCGTCAACTTCCAGCGCGGGCACCTTGCCCTTGGGATTGATCGCCCGATAGTCGGCCCCCGATGCCGTCTTGCCCGCAACTGTATCCACCATCTCGACGGTGAAATCCTCGCCGATCTCGGTCAGGACGATATGCGATGCCATCGAGCAGACGCCGGGCTTGATGTAGAGTTTCATGTCGGTTCTCCTGCGTTTCAGATGGCCACGGGCTAGCATGAATGATAACCTGGAGTAACCGGGTAACCTGCAGTAACGCCTATTCCGAGGTATCCCGGCGGTAACCAACCCGGAGGCCATGACATGCTGAAGCGCCGCAAGAACCGCACGCCGCACCCGCTTTGCCCGCTGTCCCAGTGCATGGACTTTATCGGCGGGGCCTGGACGCCGAATGTCATCTGGTATCTCTCGTCCGGCCCGCGCCGGTTCTCGGAGCTTCGGTCGGACATTCCTTACGTTTCTGCCAAAGTGCTGACACAACGCTTGCGCGAACTGGAAGAGCGCGGCATCCTCAGCCGCAGCGTGATGGCCACTTCTCCGCCGTCGGTGGAATACGCGCTCACGCCGCTTGGACAAGAGTTCAAACCGGTGATCGAGGCAATCGTGGCAGTGGGCTACCGGCTGAAGGATCGGGTTGGGGTTGAAGAAGAGGTCGCGTCCTGACCACAAAATGCTTGGTGCCGCCCATTTTTCTCAGCCACCGGTTGACTTGAAGATTGGGCTCGGGATGATTGGCTAGGCTTGTTTGCCAGTTTGACACAACAGCCGCAGTCTCAAGCGGCGGACATCAGGGAGGGATCAGGACGATGCAGCAATGGCTTGCCGCATTTCTCGGCATATCCGAGTCAATGAGCGTATACGTATCGATCGGCATATTCGTATTGATCGGCATACTCGGATTGAGCGTCTTGACCCTGATCGGCTTGAAGCCCGTCCTGACAGAACCAAACTCCTGGATCGGTCGGATGTTGCTCAATTTGTCGCGTGGTATCGACCGCGTGACCGAGTTTGTCGGCAAGGCGGTGATGTGGCTGATCCTGCTGTCGGTTCTGGTATCCGCGGGCAACGCCATCATCCTAAAGATGTTCAGCATCTCGTCCAACGCCTGGCTTGAGCTGCGGTGGTACCTCTTCGGCGCGGCCTTCATGCTGGCGGCCGCCTACACGCTGAAGCAGAACGAACATGTCCGCGTCGATGTGTTCTATGCCTCTCGAAGCCGGACGACCCAGCACTGGATCGACCTTTTTGGCCATGTCTTTTTCCTCTTGCCCTTTGTAGTCCTGATGACCTGGCTGCTGGTTCCATATTTCCTGCAGGCCTACAGCAGCGGCGAGGTGTCGTCCAACTCGAGCGGCCTGATCATATGGCCCGCGCGGGCCTTTCTCCTGGCAGGGTTCTGCCTTCTGGTGCTGCAGGCAATCTCCGAAATCATCAAGAAGATCGCCGTCATCGCCGGGTTGATGGAAGACCCGCACCCGACGCTTAGCGCCAAAGAGGCGGCAGAGCTTGAGGTCGCAGCACTGGTGCAGGAGATCAAGAAGTGATCGAACTCATCGCCCACAACCTTGCCCCGATCATGTTCATCAGCCTGATCGGCTTCCTGCTTCTGGGTTATCCGGTCGCCTTTTCGCTGGCCGCGAACGGCCTT
>NZ_JBOFBI010000086.1:0-17930 GCF_051645465.1 Tabrizicola sp.
CGGAACCGGCTAGCAACCGGCCCAACGCGAACAGGAGCATCCCCATGAACACCGACATCACCCGCCACGGCACCGGCCCCCGCATGTCCGAGGCGGTCGCCTACAACGGCATCCTCTGGGTTGCGGGCCAGCTGGGCGAGCCCGGCGGTTCGGTCGCCGACCAGACCCGCCAGGCATTGGCCGAGATCGACGCGATCCTTGCCAAGGCCGGAACCGACAAGACCCGCATCCTGTCGGCGCAGATCTGGCTGGCCGACATGTCGACTTTCGCCGAGATGAACTCGGTCTGGGACACCTGGGTGCCGCAAGGCCACACCCCGGCCCGCGCGACCGGCGAGGCGAAGCTGGCAACGCCCGACTACAAGGTCGAGATCATCGTGGTCGCCGCGCTGAAGTGACCACAGTGGCGCGGGTGTCAAAGCCCGCGCCCGCCAGCCTTCCATCACCGACGGCTACTTGAGACCGTCGATGATCTTTTGTTCCATCCGCCCCCGCGCACGACGCGCCAGCGCTGGCATTTTCAGGCGATTTGCGACGGATACGGTCAGGGGGTCCACCAGACCATAGTCCTTGATCCGCCTGCTCCAGATCCCAAGCTTGTTGTCCAGCTTCAGGGCAAGCTGGTTCAATTGCGTCAGCCTGATCGGCGGATATCCACTGGGCTCGTATCCCCGCGTCTGAAGCCGATCGCCAAGCCTGGCTTCCAGCAACCCGATGTCGCGGGGGCTAAGGCGGCCTTTCCAGCGGCTGACCAGCGCGGAGTCAGGCTTGGCATAAGTGGTACGCTGGTCATAGGTCAGCATTGCCGGATCGAACGGCACACCCACAAACCCGCATATCCGCGCAAGCTCTGCTTCGGGCGAAGCCACCAGCTTTTCGTAGCGGACCTCCATGTACTGGCCGGCCGCCAGGCGCGGTGCCGCAGCCGACCAGGCGTCTTCCGTCTCAAGCCAGTGCCCGAGGCCCGAATAGACGTTGCCGGCCCAGCCCATGCCAATGCTCGACCGCGCAACGTCGCGCGGATCGCGCAAGATATGGATGATCTTCAGATCGGGAATAGCGTCCAGAACCTTGTTCAACTCGCGATGCAGGACAAGAACACCCCAGTCGCGGCCCTGTCCTGCTTGCTGGATAAGCGAACACACCTGATCGCGGGCTGAACCGTCCACCAGCGTCATCCCGGATGTCTTGAACAACCAGTTCCGCTTCAGCGCCTCGGTATCCAGCGACCAGTTTTCGTTCTGGATGGTCAGATGCCCGAAGATATAGTCCGATTCCCCCGGGCAGGACAGCTGGGGATGAGAGTCCAGCATCAGCCGCAGCATCGTCGTGCCCGACCGAAGTGCACCGTAAACGCAAACAGTATTCGCGGTCTTGGTCATCTTGGAAACCGCCCGTTTTATGAGAATAACTTACACAACACTACAGCAACGCAAAATAACACCTTTGTGTCGCTTCTCAATCGGGCCTTTTGAAATAGGCAGCGCTGTGCCGTTGCCCTCGTCGAGCCCCAATGTGCACCGATCAGGCGCCTGGCCGCAAGAAGGCCACCAGCGCGCGGGTCGAACCGTCTTTGGCCGCGCCATCCGCCTTGCCCTCCAGCACCGGTTGCAGGGCCAGCGCCAGTTCCTTGCCAAGCTCCACCCCCCACTGGTCATACGAGTTGATCCCCAGGATCACCCCTTCGACAAAGACCCGATGCTCGTAAAGCGCGATGATCTGGCCAAGCGCGCGGGGCGTCAGCTGGTCATAGGCCAGCACGGTGGAGGGGCGGTTGCCCGGAAACACGCGATGCCGCGCCTGCCGTTCCAGTTCTGCCCCGGTCGCCCCCTTCTTCGCCATGATCGCCCGCGCCTCGTCAAGGCTGCGGCCCCGCAAGAGTGCCTCGGCCTGGGCCAGACAGTTCGAGACAAGAAGAAGGTGCTGGTGGGCCAGATCCGGTTCATGGCCCCGGCGGGCGACGAGGAACTCGCAAGGCACCACGCGCGTGCCCTGGTGGATCAGCTGGTAGAAGGCGTGCTGGCCGTTGGTGCCGGGCTCGCCCCAGACCACCGGGCCGGACTGGGTGGCAAGGTCGGTGCCGTCCACGGCGACGCGTTTGCCGTTCGATTCCATCTCCAGTTGCTGCAGATAAGCAGGAAGGCGGCTAAGCCTTTGATCGTAAGGCAGGACGGCGCGCGTGGCATAGCCACAAAGCTGGTTGTGCCAGATGCCGACCAGGGCCAGCATCACGGGCATGTTCTGCGCAAAAGGTGCTGTCAGGAAATGCTGGTCCATGGCCCGGCCACCGGCCAGGAACTCGTCAAACCGCTCCGGCCCGACCGCGATCATCAGCGCAAGGCCGATCGGACCCCACATCGAATAGCGCCCGCCGACCCAGTCCTCGAACCCGAAAACCCGCGCGGGATCAATGCCATAGGCGGCGGTCTTGTCACCGGCTGTCGAAACGGCGGCAAACTGCGTGGCGGGGTTCGCGACCTTCGCCCCCATCCACCGCTTGGCTGTATCCGCGTTGGTCATCGTCTCGATGGTGGTGAAAGTCTTCGAGGCCACGATCACCAGCGTCGTTTCCGGGTTCAGGCCCTTCAGAGTATCGGCGATATGCGCGCCATCGACGTTCGAGACGAAATGGCAGCGCGGCCCATCGGCGAAGGGCTGAAGTGCTAGATAAGCCATCGCAGGCCCAAGGTCCGACCCGCCAATCCCGATGTTCACCACATCGGTGATCCGGCCGCCCTGCCCTTTGTAGACCCCCAACCGTACGTCACGGGCAAAGGCCGCAGAAGCCGCGCGGATGCGCCTGACGTCGGGCAGCACATCCTTGCCATCCACGGTGATCACGGCATCCTCACCCGCCCGCAGGGCCACATGCAGGACGGCCCGGCCCTCGGTATCGTTGATCTTCGCGCCGGCAAACATCGCAGCCCGCTTTTCAGCGACGCCCGAAGCCTCTGCCAGCTTCACCAGCGCCGCGCGGGTCGCGGTATCGATATTCGTCTTGGAGTAGTCGAAGAGCATTCCGTCAGCGGTCACCGAGAAATCTGCCGCACGGCTTTCGTCAAAGAGATCAAGGATATGCCGACCTTCGCTCACATCATGAAGGCGCTTCAGCTCGGCCCATTTGTCCATGGTCTACTCCGCCCAATGCACGGTTGCCAGGTCGAGGATCGCCCGCACCGGCGCCTCGATCGAAGTCAGGGTCATCGCACGGTCCAGCGCCGCGCGCTTCTCTGCCCCGGTGATCAGGAGATGGGTGTTGAACGCGCCTCGAAGCACCGGCGCGGTCAGGGTCACCCTCGGCTCACCCGCCGCCTCGGCGCGCATCGGCAGCAGGATCGGTGCGTGAGAGGACAGCGCCTCTTCCAGCCGGTCGGCGCCGGGGAAAAGGCTTGCGGTGTGCATGTCCGTTCCCATGCCCAGCAGCAGAACCGAAATCGGCAAATGCGGGCGGATGCCGTCTTCCAGCGCCGGAAGCATCTCTTCGGGGCTTTCGGCGGGCGCGTAAAGCGGCAAAAGCCGCGCTTGCGCCGCCCGGCCCCGGATCAAACGCTCGCGGACCAGCCGGGTGTTCGACCGCTCCGAGCTTTCGGGCACCCAGCGCTCGTCGTTCAGAAGCACCGCGACATTGGCCCAGTCAAGGTCCACGCCCGACAGCGTATCGAAGATCGGCCCCGGCGTCGTCCCACCCGGCACCGACAGCGTGGCCTTGCCATCCCGCCGCAGAAACTCGCCCAGCTGGCCCGCGATGATGTTCGCGAGGCCCAGCATCATCAGGTCGCGGTCGGGATAGGTCTCCAGGATCATTCGCGGATCTCCCGCCAGCGCCGCCCGTCCCTATGCATCAGCATCAGCGCATCTTCCGGACCGGACGAGCCCGGATCATAGACCTGCGGCTTCTCTCCCCGCCCTTCCCAGCCCTCGATGATCGGGTCGGTCCACGCCCAGGCGGCCTCGACCTCGTCCCCGCGCATGAAAAGCGTCTGGTTGCCGCGGATCACATCCATGATCAGCCGCTCATAGGCATCCGGAGCCTCGTCCGCCTCGGCCCCGAGCACCGCCGCGAACGACATGTCGAGCGGCACCTGCATCAGCCGCATCCCCCCCGGCCCCGGCTCCTTGATCATGACCATCAGGTTCATGCCCTCATTGGGCTGCAGCCGGATCACCAGCACATTCTCATGCCAGCCCGTCGCATCGTCAAAGATCGCATGCGGCGGCTGCTTGAAGGTGATCGCAATCTCCGACTCCCTCGCCCGCAGCCGCTTGCCCGTCCGCAGATAGAACGGCACCCCCTGCCAGCGCCAGTTCGAGATCGCGACTTTCAGCGCGATATAGCTTTCCGTCTTCGACGCCGCATTCTCGGCATGCACCACGTAAGCCTTCTCGCCCTTCCCAGCGCCGTACTGCCCCCGCACGATATGGTCGGGTGACACCGGCTTCAGCGCCCGGATCACCTTCAGCTTTTCATCCCGCACCGCGTCGGGGTCGAAGTGATACGGAGGCTCCATCGCGATCAGACACAGAAGCTGCATCAGGTGGTTCTGCACCATGTCCCGCATCGCGCCCGACTTGTCGTAATAGGCCCCGCGGCCGTCGACCCCCACTGTCTCGGCCACCGTGATCTGCACATGGTCGATGTATTCGGCCTTCCACAAAGGCTCGAAAAGGATGTTCGCAAACCGCACCGCCATCAGGTTCTGGACGGTCTCTTTCCCCAAGTAATGGTCGATCCGGTAGATCTGCGTTTCGTTGAAATGCCGCGCCAGCACCGCGTTCAGCGCCTTGGCCGAGGCGAGATCGCGGCCAAAAGGCTTTTCCACCACGATCCGGCTCCAGGCGTCGGCAATGCCGTGCTCGGACAACCGCTGCGCGATGTCGCCGAAAAGGGTGGGCGCGACCGAGAAATAGAAGGCCCGAACCACGTTTTCCCGCATCATGCCCTTCAGCTGCGCCCAGCCCCCCGTGCCGGTCGCATCGATGGCGACATAATGGATGCGGGCCAGGAACCCTTCGATCGCCGCTGCCTCCTGCCGCGTTTTCGGCACGAATTCCGCAATAGCCTCGCGGACCTGGGCACGGTAGCTCTCGTCCGTCAGATCGGCCCGCGCCGCCCCGATGATCCGGCTCGTCTCCGGCATCTGGCCTGCCATGAAGCGACGATAGAGGCCCGGCAGGATCTTCCGCCGGGCAAGGTCGCCAGTGCCGCCAAAGATCACCAGATCGAAGACATCCACTGGAATGACACGCGAAACCATGGGCGACTCCTCGAAGGCGCTGTTAGCGCTAACGGTGCGCTTCTACTGCCTGCGCCCGTCCCTGTCTAGCACTGCACGCCGCGGTCTGGAACACCGACAGCCACCAGGACCAGACCAAATTCCTTAAGTAAGGAATTTGTCAAAATCCTTACTTAAGGATTTTGCGCCTCACGCCTCCAGCTCGGCGTCCCAGTAAAGGTAATCCATCCAGCTTTCATGCAGGTGGTTCGGCGGGAAACGCCGGCCATGGCTCTGCATTTCCTCGGCAGTCGGCGCGCGCGGCGGCCGACGAAGCCCAAGGCCCGACTGTTTCAGCGTCTTGTTGCCCTTGCGCAGGTTGCAAGGCGAACAGGCCGCCACAACGTTCTCCCAGCTTGTGATCCCGCCTTTCGATCGCGGCAGCACATGGTCGAACGTAAGGTCACCCTTCGCGCCGCAATACTGGCAGCAGAACTCGTCCCGCAGAAAAAGATTGAAGCGCGTGAATGCCACGCGCTTCTGGGGTTTCACGTAGTCCTTCAGCACCACGACCGAAGGTATCCGGAAAACCTGCCTTTGACTGTGGACGACCGCGTCATACTCGGCAACGATCTGGACCCGGTCCAGAACCGCGGCCTTGATCGCTTCCTGCCAGGGCCAGAGGCTCAGCGGATAGTAGCTCAGCGGGCGATAGTCTGCATTCAGCACCAGCGCGGGGTAGTGCTTGAGTGCAGCGGGATCGCGCACGAACTGGGTTCTGAAATCGCCGTCCATTCCGTCAAAGACTCCGCGCCTTGCCCGTCGACCGTCCGGTCAGCAGAGCGGGTGTCCCGCCCCGTTAACCGAAACTATATCTGGCGTTTTCGCCGTGGCAACCCCCAAGCGCCAGAGTAGCACACGGGGTTTTCCACAGGCTCTTTGCCCGACAAGAGTAACGCGAAGGTGACATGGCGTGGCTGGTCAGCCCTTCAGAGCAGAAATCCTGGGCGGAAGGGTCCAGCTGCGGGGCGAAATCGGCGAGAGCCGCTCGACGCTCTGGCGGGCGACGGACCGCTCACGGTTTCCCGACTGGTCGCGCAGGAATGCCGGCCAGTCAAGAGAACCGTCTTCCAGCGCCGCCGCATGCAAACTCTGCGCCAGAAGCCGCCGCAGGCGCGGCAAGCCGCAGGCAATCCAGACGCGGCGCTCCGGGGCCAGATCCTGCAGGCGGCCAAGATCGAACTCCTCGGGAAAGTCATGTGAATAAGGGCGCAGAATACCCCCCGGCGTGACCACCAACGGGCTCACGATATCCGCCAGCCGCTGATCGCTGCCGCCCTTCAGCGCCAGATCCCAAGCCGTCGCATCAGTTCTCAGCGCCTCGATGACCTTGCCGTACTCGGTCGTGGCCCCAACCGTGGCGCCGATAACCACGGTGCGGAACCCTTCAGCCTTCGCCGCCGCCAGAAGCCCGGAAAGCCAGGGGTAAAGCTGCGGGTCGCCGCCCCGAAGGCTGATCGCCTGATAACCCTCGTCCCGCAGTCGCGGTAACGCTTGCAAAATCGGCTCAAGCGGCAGGAAGGCCCGATTCACTTCAGAGCAACACGTGCAGCAATTGCCACAGGCCGCGTTGCAGGGATCAAAGAGGTGCAGATGAACCGTGCGCCGGTCGGCCGAGGTTTTCGCCGAATCCTCAGCCGAAGTTGCAGCATTGCTGCCGGGTTCCATGAATGCCTCCTGAAAATGCGTAGACCAAAACAACAGCCGGCAAATTCCGGCGGGACAAGCCTGGCACGGATCGAACCGGGCCGCAGGTCGGGACTTACCTACCTTGCGTCATCCGCCCGTCAAGCCAGTTCCCGCCAGACCGCCGAACCCCGGGGTTGAAATCCGGTGCCAACCGCCGTTATAGGGCCCGCGTCTGAACGGAGCGCCCGATGCCCCTTACCCGCCGTCACCTCATGCTGCTCGCTGCCCCTGCCCTCTTTGCGGCGTGCGGTCGCCGATCGGAAGCGCCAGAGGTATCGCAGGCCAACCTGTTCCCCGGCGAGACCCCGGAAATGCGGGCCTTGATCCGCAAATACTCCGCAGTGCACGGCATTCCGGAAAGCCTCCTCCATCGCGTCATCCAGCGCGAAAGCGACTACAACGCAGGCGCGCGGAACGGCCCCTACTACGGTCTGATGCAGATCCTGCCGCAGACCGCGCGGACGATGGGTTACCGGGGTGAGCCTTCGGGCCTTCTCGATGCCGAGACGAACCTGATGTACGCGGGCAAATACCTTCGTGGCGCCTGGATGGTCTCGGGCGGGTCCGAGGAAGAGGCCGTGATGTGGTATGCCCGCGGCTATTACTATGAGGCCAAGCGCATGGGGCTTCTGGAGGAAACCGGCCTTAGAACCTAGGCGCGCTGTGGTCAGGCAATCGTTGCCAAATCGCTAACGGTTCCTCGCAAGCCATTGATTCAAGGGGTACCGGAAGGATGCGCACCGTGCCCATCAATGCCAGGCGTCCGCCATCCCGGCCTTCTTGCGGTCCACAAAGTCCCGCAGACCCTCCCGGATCCCCTCATCCAAGGGTGGCGCCTCATACTCCCGCAACCGTTTCTTCCAAAGCCGGTTCGCCCGCGTCGCCGCATCCTCAGACCCCGCCAGCTCCCATTTCTCGAAGGGCTCGTTGTCCGAAAGATCACTGTCCCAGAACGCCGTCTCATAGTGCCGAAGGGTGTGGGAGGACCCGAAGAAATGGTTCCCCGGCCCGACCTCCGCAAAGGCCTCGACCGCCAGCTGATCGTCGTCCATCCGGATGCCGTCCAGATAGGCATGCAAGCTGCCGCAAAGGTCCGCATCCAGCATGAACTTCTCGTAGGACATGCTGAGAAGCCCGTCGAGGAAACCCGCCGCATGCAGGATGAAGTTCGCCCCGCAATGGATCGCGGCCAGCATCGACATCGTCCCTTCCATCATCGCCTGCGCGTCCGGCAGTTTCGAGGTCGTGAAGTTCCCCGAACACCGGAGCGGCAGGTTCAACCGCCGGGCCAGCTGGCCGATGACCTGTGACCCGATCGCCGGTTCCGGCGTCCCAAACGTCGGCGACCCGGAACGCAGTGACATGGAACTGAGGAAGTTCCCAAAGATCACCGGCGCGCCCTTCCGTTCCAGCTGGGTCAGCGCGCACCCCGCCATCGTCTCGGCCAGCGACTGCACAATCCCCCCCGCATTCGTCACCGGCCCCATCGCGCCGCCCAGAATGAACGGCACGACCACCGCCGCCTGATTGGCCCTTGCATAAGCGCGGAGCGAGCGGGTCATGGTGCCGTCCCAGACCAGCGGCGAGTTCACGTTGACGTTGCCCAGAATGACGCAGTTCCGGTCGACGAAATCCGCACCAAACAGGATGCGGCTCATCTCGATGCTGTCTTCGCTCCGCTCTTCCGCCGTCACCGACCCCATGAAGGGGCGGTCCGACAGCTCGATATGCGCCATCACCATGTCGAGGTGACGCTTGTTGACCGGCACGTCCGTCGGCTCGCAGATCGTCCCGCCCGAGTGGTGGAAATTGGGGCTCGACTGCGCCAGGCGGATGAAATCCTGGAAATCCGCGATCGTGCCAAAGCGGCGGCCGCGGTCGAGGTCCATAACGAAGGGGCTGCCATAGGCCGGGGAAAAGACCACGTTCTTCCCGCCAATCTGCACCGAATTCGCAAGGTTCCTGGCGTGCTGCGTGAACTCAGCCGGTGCGGATTTCAGGATCTCGCGCAGCATGCCGGGCTCGAACTTCACCAGCACGCCGTCGACCTTGGCCCCGGCACGCCTCCAGTGATCAATGGCGACCGGATCGTCGCGGAACTCGATCCCCGTCTCGGCCAGCACACGGTCTGCGGCATGCTCGATCCGGATCAGGTTTTCCTCGGAAAGGACGTCGTAAGTGGGGATGTTGCGGACGATATAGGGGCGGCCATGCCCTGCCCCTTTCTGGGCCCGCTCAGCCTGTCGCGCCTGCCTGCCGGACCTCACCCTTGCTTCGCCCATCGTCCCGCCTCCACAAACTCGACATAGGTGTCAGGTTTGTCGCAAACGGGCAGCGGTTCTTGTCAATCCACGACATCGCCCGGCACAATCCGCCTCAGGTGACGACGTCCGGCGCAGTTCGCCCGGTATGGGCGGCGATCCCCGCGAGATCATGCGCGGCACGGATCACCGGAGCCAGCGCGACCTGTGCATCAAGGTCAAGACCCGAAGGCCCGGCCGCATAGCGCTCCAGATAGACCCGCAGCGTCGCGCCTTCCGTGCCCGTCCCGGACAGACGATAGACGATGCGGCTGCCATCCGAGAACAGCACCCGCACCCCCTGCTTCGTGCTGACCGAGCCATCGACGGGGTCAATGTAGGCGAAATCGTCCGCCCCGCTGACCGTCATCCCTTCAATCACCTGCCCCGGCAACCCTGCCAGCGAGCCACGCAGCGCCGCCATCATCGCGTCGGCCTTTGCCGTCTCGATCGCCTCAAAATCATGGCGGCTATAGTAGTTGCGTCCGTACTTCGCCCAGTGCTCGCCAAGGATCTCGGCGACCGACTGCTTCCGCACCGCCAGGATATTGAGCCAAAGGAGAACCGCCCAAAGCCCGTCCTTTTCGCGGACGTGGTCAGAACCAGTACCGAAGCTCTCCTCACCGCAAATCGTGGCCCTACCCGCATCCAGCAGATTGCCGAAGAACTTCCACCCCGTCGGCGTCTCATACCTGCCGATCCCCAGAGCCTCGGCCACGCGGTCGGCGGCCGCCGACGTCGGCATCGACCGCGCGACACCCTTCAGCCCGGCCTTGTAGCCGGGTGCAAGGTGGGCATTCGCAGCCAGCACCGCCAGGCTGTCGGACGGCGAGACATAGATCCCGCGGCCCACCACCATGTTGCGGTCGCCATCGCCATCCGAAGCCGCGCCGAAATCAGGTGCCCCCGGCCCGAACATCTCGTCCATCAGCGCCTTGGCCCAGGTCGGGTTCGGGTCGGGGTGCATTCCGCCGAAGTCCGGCAGGGGCGTCCCGTTCACCACAGTGCCTTTCGGTGCACCAAGACGGTTTTCCAGAATTTCCGTTGCATAAGGCCCGGTTACGGCGCACATCGAGTCCATCCGCATCCGGAACCCGCCCGCGAACATGGCGCGGATTGCCGGGAAATCGAAGAGCGTCTCCATCAGGGCTGCGTAGTCCGACACCGGGTCCACAACATCGACCACCATGCCCCCAAGGTCATGCCGCCCTACGCGCGACAGGTCCACGTCATGCGCCTCAAGCATCCGGTATTCGGTGATCTCGGTCGTGCGCTTGTACATCGCCTCGGTGGCACCCTCGGGCGCGGGGCCGCCGTTCGGCATATTGAACTTCACGCCGAAGTCCTCAGTTGGCCCACCTGGGTTGTGGCTGGCCGACATGATGATCCCGCCATCGGTTTTGTTGAGCCGGATCAAATGGCTGGCCGCCGGAGTTGAGAGGATTGCGCCCTGCCCCACGATCACCCGCGCCGCACCGTTGGCAGCTGCCATCCGCAGGATCACCTGCGCCGCCCGGTCGTTGAAGTACCTCCCGTCGCCGCCCAAGACGAAGGTCTTCCCTTTGGCCCCCACCACGTCGAAAATCGACTGGACGAAGTTCTCCAGATAGTGCCGCCCCATGAAGACGGGTGTTTTCTTCCGCAAACCGCTGGTGCCCGGCTTCTGCCCCGCAATCGGGGAGGTCGCGACAGTGGTGATCTGGGTCATGGTTTCCCTCCCTTGGGCGTGCCGGTCAGCGACCGGAAAAGCAGAACGGACTGCGCAGGCGCGGCGGTCAGGTCAGAGGGCCTGCCCGAAGGCTCCAGATCGGGACGCGTGGTGTCCAGCAGAAGCTCCCAGCCCGGCGCGGTGTCCGGCAGGTGCAATGCCGCAGATGCCCCGGTGTTGAAGACGGCAAAGACCGCTTCGGGGTTGGGATCACCACCTTCGGCCTGCATCCGAAGCTCGACACAGAGGCAGCGGAAGGCCGGGTCATGCCACTCTTCGGACTGGGGCACCGTGCCATCGGCGCGCCGCCAGATCACGTCCGGCAATCCGTCGGACAAGCGCTTTTGTGCATGCAGAAACCGCCGCTGCCGCAGGATGGACAGTGTCCGGCGCAGAGCCGTCAGCCGTGCGACAAAGCGGGTCAGGCCAGCGTCGGCCTGGGACCAATCGATCCAGCTCGTCTCGTTGTCCTGGGCATAGGCGTTGTTGTTGCCGCCCTGGGTATGCCCGGTCTCATCCCCCGCCAGCAGCATCGGCACGCCCTGTGCAAGCATCAGCGTGGCAAGGAGGTTGCGCTTGCGCAGGCTCCGCGCGGCCAGCACCTTCGCATCCTTCGTCGGCCCCTCCACACCCAGGTTGTCCGAGTGGTTTTCGTGGTGGCCGTCGCGGTTGTCTTCGCCGTTCGCGAAGTTGCGCTTGATCGTGTAGCTGACCAGGTCCTCCAGCGTGAAGCCGTCATGACTGGTGACGAAGTTGACCGATGAGGTCGCAGCCCGCCCCGAATGGTCGAACCGCTCAGCGCTGCCCAGAAGCCGGGCGGCAAGGTCGCGGGCCATCCCCGCGTCACCCTTCCAGAACCGGCGCACGCCATCGCGGAACTTGTCGTTCCATTCGTGGAACGGATGCGGATAGGCCCCCAGTTGATAGCCGCCGGGGCCTACATCCCAGGGCTCGGCGATCAGTTTGACGCGGGATAGAACCGGGTCCTGCCGGATCGCGTCGAAGAACCCGCCCTCGCCGTCAAAGCCATGCGCCTCGCGCCCGAGGACCGTGGCAAGGTCGAAGCGGAAGCCGTCGACATGGCCCGCCTCCACCCAGTAGCGAAGCGAGTCCATCACCATCCGCAAGACCATCGGATGCGTCAGGTTCAGCGTGTTCCCCGTGCCGGTGTCGTTCACATAGGACCGCCCGCCCCCGGTCAGCCGGTAATAGCTTGCGTTGTCAAGGCCCCGAAAGCTGAGCGTCGGGCCCCACTCGTCCCCCTCGGCGGTGTGGTTGTAGACCACGTCCAGGATCACCTCGATCCCCGCCGAATGGAACCGGCGGACCATCGTCTGGAACTCCCACAAGGCGCCTTTCGACATGTAGCGGGGTTCGGGGGCGAAGAAGGCCAGCGTATTGTAGCCCCAGTGGTTGCGGAGGCCCTTGGCCACCAGGAAGCGGTCATCGATGAAGGCGTGGACCGGCAGAAGCTCGATCGCGGTGACGCCCAGCTTCTGAAGATGCTCGATCACCGGGTCGGCACAAAGCCCCAGATAGGTGCCGCGCAACCCCTCGCGCACGCCGGGATGCCGTGCGGTCATCGACTTCACATGCGCCTCGTAGATTACCGTGTCGATGCGCTGGGTGCGGGGCGCCTGATCGGTACCCCAGCTGAAGCTCGGGTCCGCCACGACTGCCTTCGGCACCGCAAAGGCACTGTCGCGGGTGTCGAAGCTAAGGTCGCCGCGGGGGCTGCCGATCTTGTAGCCCATCAGCGCGTCGGACCATTTGAGCCGCCCTTCCAGCGCACGGGCGTAGGGGTCGAGGAGAAGCTTGTTCGGGTTGAACCGATGCCCCCGTTCCGGCGCATAAGGCCCGTGCGCCCGGAAGCCATAGACCGTGCCCGGGGTCAGGCCGCCGACATGGATATGCCAGATGTCGCCGTCCCGCTCGATCACCGGCAGGCGGGCCATTTCCTTACGGCCATCGGGCGAGAAGAGGCAAAGCTCGATCCGCTCGGCATGGGCCGAGAAGACGGCGAAGTTCACCCCATCGCCGGTGAAACTTGCCCCCATCGGCCAGGGCCGCCCCGGCCCCGCCGCATGGCCCTGCAACCGCGCGGGCAGCGAGACGGTCTGCGGGGTCACGCGGTCAGCCTTTCGTAAAGCCCGGCGTATTCGGCGGCCGAGCTCTCCCAGCCAACCGGGTGCCCCATGGCGTTGGCGCGGAGCTTGGCCCAAAGCTTCGGTTGCTGATACACCTCCAGAAGCTGGGTCAGCGCATGACCGAACGCCAGCGCGTCAACTGGATGGAAGGTTAGGCCAGTGGCCGCCCCTGCGGCGAGCGTGGCGGGGTTGGCCCCGATCACCGTATCAGCCAGCCCGCCCACCAGCGACACGACCGGCAGCGTGCCACAGCGCAGGCCGTACATCTGGGTCAGACCGCAGGGCTCGAACCGGCTTGGGACCAGCACCGCGTCGGCGCCTGCGAACAACCGATGGCTCAGCCCCTCGTCATAGCCGATGGTCGCAGCCACGCGGCCGGGGTGCCGCGCCGCAAGGTTGCGCATCGCGCCCTCCAGCCCCGGATCGCCCGAGCCCAGCACGACAAGGCCCCCGCCCCCAAGAATGAAGTCGGGGATGACCGCAGGAAGAAGGTCGATCCCCTTCTGGTCGGTCAGACGGCTGACAACGATGGCCAGGGGGCCCGGCACATCAAGCCCGAATTCCTCGCAAAGCTTCGCCCGCGCCGCAGCTTTCCCGGCCAGAGACTTTGGCCCGAAGGACGGGTCCTCGGCGGCGGGCGACCAGGCTTCGGTGTCGACACCGTTCAGGATGCCGGACACCACCGGCGCACGTGCCACAATCACCCCCTGCAGGCCCATGCCGAACTCGGGCCGCATCAGTTCGGCCGCGTAGCTCGGCGACACCGTGGTGATCCAGTCGGCAGTAACCAGCGCCGCCTTCAGGCTTGAAATGCCACCATAATACTCCAGCGCCTCGGGGTGGAACGCGTGGCCCGGAAGCCGCAGAACGCTTAGCATGTGGGCAGGCGCCCAGCCCTGAAAGGCAATGTTGTGGATGGTGATGACTGACTTGACCCCGCCGGTTCCATGATATGCGAGATAGGCGGGCGCAAACCCCGCCTGCCAGTCATGGGCATGCAGCACATCAGGCTTCCAGTCCGCCAGCCCTTCCCGTGCAATGCGCGCGCCGACCCATGAGAGCGCCGCAAAGCGGACGGCGTTGTCCGGATGCTCACCCCCAGGCCCGGAATAGGGTCCGCCTGCCCGGTCATAAAGGTGCGGCGCATCAAGAAGCAGGATCGAAACCCCCGCCACCTCGCCCGCAAGCACCCGCCCCGGCCCGCCCCAAAGATCGGCCTCGTCCCAAACCACGGGCCAGGACTGCGCGTCAGCCCGCAGCGCCCGATAGGCCGGAAGCAGAACCCGCATGTCCCAGCCCTTCGCGGCAAGCGCCCTTGGCAAAGCGCCTACGACGTCGGCCAGACCGCCGGTCTTCACCAGCGGAACGCATTCTGACGCCACTGAAAGAACCCGCCCGCGAAGCTTTGCGCCAGCCATGGTCTTTCCCTTCCACTTACTTGCCGCGAATTGTCCGAACGGGCGCCAAGGCCTTTCGCCATTCCTACGTCAGGACAATGCCTTGGCCCGCGCGTCAAGCATATCTTGCGTGATCAGAACAATACCACTGTCGCTGCGCCGGAACCACTTCGCGTCGGCCTCGGCGTCCTCACCGACGACCAGACCCTCGGGGATGATCACCCCGCGATCGATGACGCAGTTCTTCAGCTCGGCCTTGCGGTTGACGATCACCTGCGGCAGCGCCACGACGTATTCCAGGCTCGAATAGCTGTGCGTCCGGACCCCGGTGAAAAGCAGCGAGTTCCGCACTTCCGAACCCGAAACGATGCAGTCGCCCGACACGAGCGACGACACCGCCATCCCGCGACGATTGTCCTCGTCATGGATGAACTTCGCGGGCGGCACGATTTCGGCATAGGTCCAGATCGGCCAGGAGCTGTCGTAGATGTCGAGCTTGGGGATGAAATCCGTCAGGTCGATGTTCGCCTGCCAGAACGCATCGATCGTACCCACATCGCGCCAGTAGGGTTCGGTTTCCAGCCCGCTGGTCACACAGCTGTCGGCAAATCTGTGGGCCACGGCCTTCCCGTTCTTCACGATGTGCGGGATCAGATCGAACCCGAAATCATGACTGGAATTGTCGTCGCTCATGTCGGCGAGCAAAAGGTCACGCAGGAAGGCCCAGTCGAATACATAAATCCCCATCGAGGCCAGCGCATGGTCCGGGTCTCCGGGGATCGAGGGCGGATCCTTCGGCTTTTCCAGGAAATCCGTGATCCGCATCGTCTTGTCGACATGCATGACCCCGAAGGCCGAGGCTTCCTTGCGCGGTACGGTAAGGCATCCGATGGTGACATCAGCGCTGCTTTCCTCGTGCTGCCGCAGCATCACCTCGTAATCCATCTTGTAGATATGATCACCTGCGAGCACGACCACATACTTGATCCCATAGCTGTCGATGATGTCGATGTTCTGCGCCACCGCGTCTGCGGTGCCACGATACCAGTTCACCTCGTCCATCCGCTGGCTGGCGGGCAGGATATCCAGGTATTCGTTCCGCTCGGCCCGGAAGAAACCCCAACCGCGCTGGACGTGGCGGATCAAGCTGTGCGCCTTGTACTGGGTCGCAATTGCCATCTTGCGGATGCCGGAATTCAGCGCGTTTGAAAGGGCAAAGTCGATGATCCGGGTCTTGCCGCCGAAATAGACCGCCGGTTTCGCGCGCTTGTCGGTCAGTTCCTTCAATCGGCTGCCGCGCCCGCCTGCCAGCACGAACGCCATGGCCTGGCTGGACAGGCGCTGGTTGGGTCTTGCCTTGATCATCTTCCCTCCCCCCAAGGCGGTTTACCCGCCGGATATCATTCCTGCTGCAGATAGACTGCCGACAAGGGCGGCAGCGTGACAAGCGCCGATTGCGTCCGTCCATGCCAGGGCGTCTTTTCCGTGGTGACCCCTCCCAGGTTGCCACGGTTGCCCCCGCCATAGATCTCCG
Source organism: Tabrizicola sp. (assembly GCF_051645465.1). Taxonomy (GTDB): domain Bacteria; phylum Pseudomonadota; class Alphaproteobacteria; order Rhodobacterales; family Rhodobacteraceae; genus Tabrizicola. The sequence goes on from NZ_JBOFBI010000086.1 coordinate 16,049, forward strand.
CATCGGTGTTCAGGATCTCGCGCCATTTGCCCGCAGCAGGCAGGCCCAGGCGATACTTGCGGTCAATCGGCGTCATGTTGATAACGGCCACTACCGGCTTGTCGCCGTCCCGCCCCTTGCGGACGAAGGAGTAGACCCCCGCCTCGGCGTCGTTCGATTCGATCCAGTCAAAGCCCTCGGGCCGCGTGTCGTTCACGTGTAGCGCCGGGGTCTCGCGGTAGACCCGGTTCAGGTCGCGCACCAGCCGCTGGACGCCCCGATGTTCCGCCACATCCAGCTGGTGCCAGTCGAGGCTCTGGGAATGGTTCCACTCCGCCCCTTGGGCGAATTCCTGCCCCATGAAGAGAAGCTTCTTGCCCGGATGGGCCCACATGAAGCCGTAATAGGCCCGGAGGTTCGCGAACTTCTCCCAAGCAGTGCCCGGCATCTTCGACAGCATGCTGCCCTTGCCATGCACCACCTCGTCATGGCTGATCGGCAGGATGTAGTTTTCCGACCAGGCATAGACCATGCCGAAGGTCATCTGGTGGTGGTGGTACTTCCGGTAGATCGGGTCCTTCTGCATGTAGGAAAGGGTGTCGTTCATCCACCCCATGTTCCACTTGAACCCAAAACCAAGGCCGCCCCAGTTCGCCGGCCGCGACACCCCCGGAAACGCCGTCGACTCCTCGGCGATGGTCATGATCCCCGGCACTTCGCCGTAAGCCGTGATGTTCGTCGACCGCAGGACGTCGATCGCCTCATAGTTCTCGCGGCCCCCGTCACGGTTCGGAATCCATTCACCCTGCTTGCGGCTGTAATCGCGGTAAAGCATCGAGGCGACCGCATCGACGCGGAGGCCGTCAACGTGGTATTCCTCCAGCCAATACAAGGCGTTACTGACGAGGTAGTTCTTCACCTCGACCCGGCCGTAGTTGTAGATCAGCGTGTTCCAGTCCTGATGAAACCCCTCGCGCGGGTCGGCATGTTCGTATAGCGCCGTGCCGTCGAACCAGCCGAGCCCATGCGCATCGGTCGGAAAATGCCCCGGCACCCAGTCAAGGATCACGCCCAGCCCCTTGCGGTGCGCCGCGTCTATGAAAGTGCGGAACTCAGAGGGCGTACCGTGACGGATCGTCGGGGCAAACATCCCCACCGGCTGATAGCCCCACGATCCGTCGAACGGATACTCGCTGACCGGCAGGCATTCGATATGGGTGAACCCCATGTCCGCGGCGTAATCGACCAGCTGCTCGGCCAGCTCCAGATAGCTCAGCATCCGGTTCCCCGGCGCCCGCTTCCACGACCCCAGATGCACCTCATAAACAGAAATCGGTGCGTCGATCGTGTGCTTGCCCGCGCGGGTCTCCATCCACTCCGCATCATGCCAGTCGCCCCGGATTTCCCTGACGACCGAGGCATTTGCGGGCGGATGTTCAGACCCGAAACCCACCGGATCGGCCTTCAACGGCAGCACCGCTCCGCCCGGTCCCTTGATCTCGTACTTGTAGGCCGTCCCTTCGGTGAGGCCCGGCATGAAGATCTCCCAGACCCCCGTCGCCCCCCGCCGCCGCATCGGGGCCCTACGCCCGTCCCAGACGTTGAAATCGCCCACCACCGACACCCGTTCGGCATTCGGCGCCCAGACGGCGAAGTGGACGCCTGCGACGCCCTCATGCGTCATCGGATGGGCGCCAAGAGCCTGCCACAGCCGCCGGTGCGTGCCTTCGCCCAGAAGGTATTCGTCCATCTCGCCCAGCACGGGGCCGAACCGATAGGGATCCTCGAATTCCCACGTGTGTCCATGGCCTTCCGCGCGGAACGTATAGCCCGCCTTCCTCACCATCTGATAGGTAAAAAGCCCCGGCAGGCCCGGATATGGCTCCGCCTCTGCCTCCGACTT
>NZ_JBOFBI010000087.1:0-6739 GCF_051645465.1 Tabrizicola sp.
CTAAGGGTGGCGGGCCCGCAGCAACCGTGAGGACCGGGGTTTTCCCGAGAGCCAGAGGTCTCAGGTGGGCGCCAGATACCCGGACCAGGATCCGGGCAGAGCCAGCCCCCGTTCGCTTGCTTATCGGCCACTGGAAAATTGGCCCCGCACGCGAAGAGCAGCACCCGCCACCTCTGAAGATAGGGCCTGGGGCGGGGGGCCGCAAGGCTGGACAGATGTTCACCTTTGGTTCATCATTCGCCCATGGACATGCCCGTTGACGCACCCCAGGACAGTCTGCCGCCCCTGCCGGGCCAGCGGTTGCAACGTGGCGTCTGCCGGGGCCTCAGGGCGCTGGATTTCGTCTGTGTCGAAGAGCTGATCCCGACGGCCGGTCTTCGGGTCGACGTGATGGCGCTCGGGCCAAGGGGCGAGGTCTGGGTGGTCGAATGCAAATCCGGCCGGGCGGACTTCCGCGCCGACCGGAAGTGGCAGGGCTATCTTGACTGGTGCGACCGGTTCTTCTGGGCCGTGGACGCCGATTTCCCGGTCGAGCTTTTGCCCGAAGACACCGGCCTCATCCTCGCCGATCCTTACGATGCCGAGGTGGTGCGGATGGCGCCGGAAACGCCGCTCTCCGGTGCAAGGCGCAAGGTCGTTCTGCGCACATTCGCCAGGGCGGCGGCGGGGCGTCTGCAGCTTATGCGCGATCCTGGGTTCGGCGGCTAATTGAGCGCAACTAATTTTCTTACTTAAGAAAATTGGCAAAATCCTTACTCAAGGATTTTGGTCGCTCGGCCCTACCGTGCCGCTGCCGACCCCGCCGTATCGTCGTCCTTCACCGGCACCAGCCTCGGTGCGTCCTTTGCACCCGCCGTGCCGCGACCGGACAGCGACGGGTTCTGCATGAAGAACTGGTGGCAGTTGAAAAGCCGCGCCCCCTCGGGCCCCAGATCTCGGGAATAGCTGCCGTCGGGCATGAGAAGCCAGCTTTGCGACTCATCCCCAAGGTTCGCAGCCATGATCTGCGTCAGGATCTGGTTCTTGACCGTCGGGTTCAGCGCTTCGACCAGCGTTTCCACCCGGCGCGTCAGGTTCCGCCCCATCCAGTCCGCGGACGAGAAGAACACCCGCGCCTTCTTGGCCGGAAGCCCGTAGCCGTTGCCGAAGCAGACGATCCGCGAATGCTCGAGGAAGCGCCCGACGATCGACTTCACCCGGATGTTTTCGCTTAAGCCCTTCACACCGGGCCGAAGGCCGCAGATGCCCCGGATGACCAGGCTGATCTTCACCCCCGCTTGCGAGGCCGCATAAAGCGCGTCGATCACGTCGGGGTCGATGACCGAGTTCATCTTGGCCCAGATCTCGCCCGGCCGCCCCGCGCGGGCATGCTCGGCCTCGGCCGCGATCATCTCAAGCAGTCGGGGCTTCAGCGTGATCGGGCTGATCGCGAGGTTCTCCAATCCTTCGGGCTGCACATAGCCCGAAAGGTAGTTGAAGACCTTGGTTGCATCGCGCCCAAGGGCCGCATCGCAGGTGAAGAACGACAGGTCGGTGTAGATGCGCGCAGTGATCGGGTGGTAGTTGCCAGTGCCGTAGTGGGTGTAGGTCACCAGATGGTCGCCCTCGCGCCGGACGACCGTGCTGATCTTGGCGTGGGTCTTGTAGTTGACGAACCCGTAGACGACATGCGCGCCCGCGCGTTCCAGGCGACGGGATTGCCGGATGTTCGCCGCCTCATCGAAGCGCGCCTTCAGTTCGACCAGTGCCGTCACCGATTTCCCGGCCTCCGCGGCCTCGCACAGGGCCGACACGATCGGGCTGTCCCACGAGGTGCGGTAAAGCGTCTGCTTGATCGCCAGCACATTCGGGTCGGTCGCCGCCTGCTGCAGGAAGCGGATCACCATGTCGAAGGTCTCATACGGGTGATGCAGCAGCATGTCCTTCTGCCGGATCGCCGCGAACATGTCGCCGTCGTGATCCTCGACCCGCTCGGGGACGCGGGGAGAGAACGGGGGCCACATCAGGTCTTTGCGGCTGGAGAGGATCAGTTCCTTCAGGTCCGCAATGCCGATAAGGCCCTTGATCTCGACAACCTCGTCCTCGGCGACGGCAAGCTCCTCCATGATCAGCGTGCGCAGATCTTCCGGCGCGCCGGCCGACATCTTCAGGCGGATCACCTCACCCCGGCGGCGGCGCTTCAGCGCGGTCTCGAACTCGCGCACCAGGTCTTCGGCTTCGTCTTCGACTTCAAGGTCGCTGTCGCGGAGGACCCGGAACGTGCAGTGACCCTTGTCGGTGTAGCCGGGGAACAGCATCCCGAGGTGCAGAAGGAGAAGCTCTTCCAGCGGCAGGAAGCGGTGCTCGCCCTCCTTGCCCGGCAGTGCCACGAAACGGGCGATCTGCTGGGGAACCGGCAAAAGCGCCTTCAGCTGGCGCTGGTCGGTTTCGCGCTCCAGCTCCAGCGCCAGGGAAAACCCGGTGTTCGGGATGAAGGGGAACGGGTGTGCGGGGTCAATCGCCAGAGGCGACAGAACCGGGAAGACGTTGTGCAGGAAATGCGCTTCCAGATGCTTCAGATCGCGCACCGTCAGCTTTGAACGCTGCACCAGGGTGATCCCTTCCGCCTCCATTTCCTTGCGGAGGCGGTTGAAGGTGGTCAGCTGGGTCTGCATCAGGTGGCGGGCGTCGGCGTTGATCAACTGCAGCTGTTCGGCCGGGCTCCGGCCATCGTCCGACAGGGTCAGATTGCCGTTCCGGACCAGCGCCCGAAGGCCGGCAACCCGGACAGTATAGAACTCGTCCAGGTTGGTTGCGGAAATCGACAGGAACCGCAGCCGCTCCAGCAACGGCACTGTAGGGTTCGCCGCCTCTTCCAGCACACGCCAGTTGAAGGCCAGCCACGAAAGCTCGCGGTTGAAAAAGCGGCCCGGTCCGGCCGTCTCGGCAAACGGAAGCTCGACCGGAGCGGGGAAGGGGGACTTGAGGAAATCGGCTTGGGTCATAAGGGGGTTATGCCGCGCAGGTCATGAAGGTTCCGTGACAGTCTTTCATCCGGGCTGGGGTCTGTCCAGTGGCGGCAGTCGGCTGGGCGGCGGTCAGTCGGGATGTGGGCGGACCGGTCATCCTTTCCGGCCCGCCGCTTGGGCTCGATTCGAAGGCGAAGCCCGCCGGGCCGTATCATTTTCAGCCTGGCGGGCAGCACGGCAAAATGAGCATTTACTCCGCGATATGGAAATCGGGCGCCGCCGGATCGACATAGGCCGTCTGAAGCGTGAGTATCTTGCAGCCCCCGCGCGAGGCATGGGGACCGTGAACAACGCCTTTGGGATGGGTGACAAAGGTTCCCGGGCCATATGTCACGCCAGCGTTGATGAAGTCACCTTCCAGCACGTAATGCGCTTCGGCACCGTCATTGTGGTAGTGGGCCGGAATTCGCGCCCCGGCGGCGATATGGATGATTGTCGTGACGATGCCCTTGTCGCCGTCGACGTTGAGAAGAGTGGCCGAAACGCCGCCCGGTGTCGCGCCGGGGATCGGAAACGGAATGGCGGCGATGGCTGCAGCGTCGACAATGAGGGACTTGAGATCGGGGTTCATGGTGCTCTCCTTGATTGGCGGCAAGGCCGTGTGACCTTGCGACACCCCGTTCTTCCCACACACTCAGAAGTTGATAATCGGGTCAGTTTGAGAGAGACTATTTTCGCCAAAGCAATAATGAGCCGATGCCCCTCACCTCTCTTGGCCATCTCGCTGACCTGACGGTGTTCTGCCGCGTTGCGGAACTCGGTCACTTCGGTGCTGCGGCCGATCAGCTGTCGTTGCCGCCTTCTTCGGTCAGCCGGGCCGTGCAGCGTCTGGAAGCACGGCTTGGGGTCAGCCTTCTGACGCGCACGACGCGGCGGGTTGCGCTGACTGACGATGGCAGTTTCTTCCTGCAGCAAGCACGCGAGGCGCTGCAGCAGATCGAGGATGCCGAACACATAGTGGGCGGCGCGAATGCCAGGGTTGTCGGACGGTTGCGAATTGCCGTGCCTACAACCTATGGCCAGATTCGTATCCTGCCGCGCATTCCAGCATTCGAGGCGCTTTACCCCGATCTCTCGCTGGAGATCCATGTCACCAACCGCATGATCGATGTGGTAGAAGAGGGGTTCGACCTTGTCATCCGGCTTGGACAACAGCCCTCCTCCGCGCTTGTCTCGCGGACACTGGAAACCGGAACCATCGGCACGTTTGCTTCGCCGTCCTATCTTGACCGCGCACCGCCGCTTGACGATCTCCTTGATCTTGATCGTCATCGCTGTATCGGATTTCTCTATCCAGGTAGCCCGCGCCGAATGGATTGGGAATTCGTCGTCGATGGACGGCATGAACGTCGTGTGACTGGGAATGGTGCGCTTGTCGTCTCCGACCCGATGGGGATGGTGGCGCTCGCTCTGGCGGGCGGCGGCCTGATCCAAACCGGCCACTATGTGGTGGATGAACATCTCCGGTCAGGTCGTCTTGTCGAAGTGTTGACGTCCTTTGTCGGTGCGCGTCGGCCCATCATTGCGCTTTATCCGCCAAATCGGCGCTCGTCGGCCAAGTTGCGGGCATTTCTCGCGTTCTTCGGCAAAGCCGAGCCAGTGCGCATTCGCTGACCCGGCCGCTGCCCTTTCCGCGCCCGTCCCAAGGGCGGGACACCGGGCCGCCCATGGCTACTCCGTCCCCAACACTTCCGCCGCCAGAGCCCGGGTGATCGGACGCCCCAAGGCCAGCGCCCTCGCGTCCAGCTCTCCAACCAGCGCCCGTGCAGCGCCGATCGACCGTGGCATCCGGCTGATGAGGTAAGGGATCAGGTTCGCCGGAACCGCCACCTGCCGGTCGGCGAAAAGCTTGACCAGCACGGCAGAGAGCAGCGCATCGTCGGGGCCCTGAAGCTGCGCAATCGGGGCGGCTTGCATGCGGCTGGCGAGATCGGGCAGCTGAAGCCCCCAGTCGCGGGGCGGCGTCTGTGCCGTCAGAAGCAGCGGCCAGTCCTGTGCCAGAAAGTTGTGCAGATGGAACAGCGCCGTCTCCGCCTCTGCATTCCCCGCGACCGCCTCGGCATCGTCGACGGCCACCGGCCCCACCGCGACCTGAGCAATGTCGAGATCGGCAAGCTCCGCCCCCCTGACAACGCGCCCCCCGGCTTCGGACGCCCAGACCTGCGCCAGGTGGCTCTTGCCCGATCCCGCCGGCCCGACCAGGATCAGCTTGCCCTGCGGCCAGCTTGCCGGGTCGTCCAGCATCTCGACCGCCCGCGCGTTCGAGGGTGCCACGAAGAAATCCTCCCGCGTCATCGCCTCGGCGCTTGGCAGATCGAAGGCCAGCTGCCGGATCACGCGCCCTCTCCGCCCCCGCCCGCCGGTTTGCGGCTGCGCTTCGGCTTTGGCGGCGCCTCGGGGCGGGTGGTGAAACTGGCCTGCGGCGGGGCCACCGCCGTCGTCCCTTGATACAGAAGGCTCGCCCGGTACTGCTCCATCCCGAAGCGCGTCAGCACCCCGATCGACGCCGCCACCGGCACCGCGATCAGCATGCCCACAAAGCCGAAGACCGCCCCGAACGCCGACAGCGCGAAGAGAAGCCATACCGGGTGCAGCCCCACCGACTTGCCCACCAGCCGCGGCGTCAGGATGTTGCCCTCGATGAACTGCCCGGCCGCAAAGATCGCCGCGATGATCCCGATCTGGACCCAATCCCCCCAGAACTGGAACAGCGCCAGCCCCACCGCCAGCATACCGCCGACCAGCGAGCCGACATAGGGAATGAACGTGATCGCCCCCGCAATCGCCCCCACCACCAGCCCGAACTGCAGCCCCGCCATCATCAGTGCCGCCGCATAGAACGTGCCAAGCGAAATGCAGACCGACACCTGCCCCCGCACGAAGCCCGCCAGCACCGCGTCGATCTCGCCTGCCAGGCGGCGGACGGTGGGGGCGTGGTCCAGGGGCAGCATCCTGTCGATCTTGGCCACCATGTTGTCCCAGTCGAGCAGAAGATAGAACGCCACGACCGGAACCACGACGATGAAGACGATGACCGAGATGAACCCAAGCGCCGAGGACAGGATGCCTTGCGCAAGGGCGGCCCCCTGCGCCTGGATCGCCGCGGCAATCTCGGCCAGGGTCTGCCGGATGGTCGAGGTGCGGTCCGCCAGCTCGGGGAAGCGTTCCAGCAGGAACGCCTGCAGGCGCTTGGCGATATCAGGCGCCGCATTCACCAGCGCTGTCAGCTGGTTCACCAGCGTCGGGATCACGGCCAGCACCAGAAGCACCACCAGCATCAGCGCCAGCGCCGAGATGACCGAGGTCGCCACCACCCGGCTCATGCCCAGCCGCTGCAGCCGGTCGGCGACCGGGTCCAGGAAGTAGGCAATCGCGCCGCCCACGATGAAGGGCAGAAGCACGTTTCCGAGGAACCACAAGAGGATGAAGAACACCAGGGCAGCGATGCCCCAGTATCGCGCCTGGTCTTTGATCGGCAGGGCCATCGCGGCTTTTCCTTTTCAACACCCCAGATATCGCCCGTGCCGCGCCGCGGCGCAAGGGGCGGGGCCTTGCTGGCCCACGGGTGTTGGCAAGCGACAGAGCATTGCCAAGCGGCCCCGGTCGCGCTTTCCTGGTGCGAGAACGTACCAAACAAGACGGCTGCGAAGTGCAAGATGCGGACCTCGACCCCTGCCCGGACCGGCTCGCTGTCCACACGAAGCCCCGCTCGGGCCATTGCGACCAACGCC
>NZ_JBOFBI010000088.1:0-6807 GCF_051645465.1 Tabrizicola sp.
TGGTCAAGGGGTCCCTGCGCCTGTCGGACGGTCGCATCGTCGATATCGCTCAAGGCAATGCGGTGCCTGTCGGCGCCATCGACTGTGACGGCGATCTGGTCATGCCCGGACTGATCGAGCTTCACACCGACAACCTTGAACGTCATATCGAGCCGCGCCCCAAGGTCGACTGGCCGCATCAGGCTGCAATCATCGCGCATGACGCAGAGCTTGCGAGTGTCGGCATCACCACGGTCTTCGATGCGCTGCGGGTAGGTTCAGTTCTGTCCGATCTGAAAACGGGCTACGGCGAATACGCCCGCGGCCTTGCTGACGAGATCCTTGCGATGCGCGCGCAGGGCGTCCTGCGCATCACCCATCTTTTGCACCTGCGCGCCGAGGTCTGTTCGGAAACCCTGATTGATGAGATGGCCAAGTTTGGGCCCGATGACCAGATCGGCATCGTGAGCCTGATGGACCACACGCCGGGTGAGCGTCAGTTCCGCGACGTGTCAAAGCTGTGGGACTATATGACCAAGAAACGCGGGCTGACCGCGCAAGAGTTTCAAGCGCATGTGTCGGGTCTGCAGGCCTTGAAAGACCAGGTTGGTGCCCGCCACGAAGCCGCCGCCGTGGCAGAGGCGCGCCGTTACGGCGCGGTGCTGGCGAGCCATGACGATACCACCGCACCGCAAGTTGCGGTATCGGCTGCCCATGGCGCACATTTTGCCGAGTTTCCGACCACCACCGAGGCGGCGCAAGCCTGCCACGACGCGGGCATCAGGGTCATGATGGGGGCCCCGAACCTGATCCGGGGCGGGTCGCATTCGGGCAACGTTGCGGCCAAGGCTCTAGCGGACGCAGACCTTCTGGACATCGTTTCATCCGATTATGTGCCATCGTCCCTGTTGTCGGCCGCAATGATGCTGGGTGATATCTGGGGCAACCTTGCGCGTGGGGTGGCGACCGTCACGGCGGCCCCCGCCGAGGCGACGGGGCTGGACGATCGCGGGCATTTGGCCGTCGGTGCGCGGGCCGATGTCATCCGGGTCAAGACGATCGGGTCGACCGGCGCAATTCGTGGCGTCTGGGTGCGAGGCGCACGCGTCGGTTGACGCGCACCACCAGTCGGGAGTTTCGCGGCCACACTCGACAGGTCATGCTTCGCGAGCAATCGGTCCGCCTTTTGCCCCGGCCACGTCCCTTACCGGGGCCAACACTCCATCGACGGGTCGGAGAGCCCGCTGGGCCACGTCAATCCGCGCCCCGCTTTCTGCGTCAAAAAGGTGGATGTGGTCGACCGGGATGTTCACCCCGACCCGCGTCCCCGGGGCCAGGTCCAGCTTGTCCTGGGTCAGCACGCAGAAAGGAATGTCCTCGAAGATCGCGTTGCAGAGCCGCGCGGCGCCCAGCTCTTCGACGAGCTCGACCTGTACGTCTAGCGTGCCCCGCCCGGCTGCAGTGAGCGTTGCATGTTCGGGCCGGATACCGATCTGGACCAGATGCCCGTCGCCCAGGCCTGGCATCTCTAGCAGCGGCACCGTCGTGCCGTTTTCCAGCACCACGCCCCGGCCGGACTGCGAAAGCTGCCCCGGCAGGAAGTTCATCGCCGGGCTGCCGATGAAACCAGCCACGTAAAGCGAAGCTGGGCGCTCATAAACCTCGGCCGGGGTGCCGATCTGTTCGATCGTACCCTTGTTCATCACCACCAGACGGTCGGCCAGGGTCATGCCTTCGTGCTGGTCATGCGTGACGAACACGCTGGTCGCGTTGATCTGGTTGTGGATCTTGCGGACCTCGTGGCGCATCTGCACGCGGAGCTTTGCGTCGAGGTTTGACAGCGGTTCGTCGAACAGGAAGACCTTCGGCTCACGGATGATGGCGCGGGCCATCGCGACGCGCTGGCGCTGTCCGCCCGACAACTGGCCAGGCTTGCGGTCAAGAAACTCGCTTAGGCCGACCGACTTTGCCGTAGCCGCCACGCGCGACAGGCGTTCGGCCTTGGGCACGCGCGCGACCTTGAGCGCATAGCCGATGTTCTCGCCCACGGTCATGTGTGGATAAAGCGCGTAGTTCTGGAACACCATCGCGCAGCCGCGCTCACGCGGTTCAAGCTTGTTCACCACCTGACCCGCAATCGCGATCTCGCCGCTGGTGATCTCTTCCAGGCCAGCGATCAGCCGCAGCAGCGTGGACTTGCCGCAGCCCGACGGCCCCAGGATCACCACGAACTCGCCATCGTGGATGTCGAGGTCGACCCCCTCCATGATCGTTGTCTTGCCATATGTCTTGCCGACCTTGCGGATGCTGATGTCTGCCATGGATGTCTCACTTGTCGGTGTTGATCAGGCCGCGCACGAACCAGCGCTGCATGAGGATGACGATGGCGATGGGGGGCAGCATGACGGCCAGCGTCGCCGCCATCGCCAGGTGCCAGGTGGGCGTGCCGCCGCCGGTGGTCAGCTGGTCGGGGACGAGGTCGGAGAGCTGCACCACGACCATCCCGTAGTTGGCGCGGTCGGTGATGACGAGAAGCGGCCAGAGATACTGGTTCCACGCGTAAACGAACATGATGGTCGCCAGCGCCGCGATGTTGGTCTTGGACAACGGGATAAGGACATCCCACAGGAACCGCAGGGGCCCCGCGCCGTCCATCCGTGCGGCCTCGACCAGTTCATCGGGAATGGTCAGAAAGAACTGGCGGTAAAGAAACGTGCCGGTCGCGGTGGCGACGAGCGGCAGGATGAGCCCGGTGTAAGAGTTGAGCAGGTTCCATTCCAGTTTCACCTCGATCCCCGACAGCGTAGCGATCAGGCCAGAAAGACCAGTGGCGTCCATGATCGCCTGGAACGGAGACAACGCGTTGGCGGCTACCGCATAGGTCGGCACGATCCGGACCTCCAAGGGCAGCATCAGCGTGATGAAGATCATCCAGAAGATCAGCATCCGGCCACGAAAGTTGAAGAAAACCAGCGCGAATGCGGTGATGCAGGCTACCGTGATTTTGCCCACGACCACACTGATGGCCACGATCAGGGTGTTGACGAACTTGGGGCCGAAATCCGACCGTGCCCAAGCCTCTTGCAGGTTCGGCCAGAGCTGATCGCCGGGCCAGAGCTCGATGGGGGCGGAGTTGACCTGCTGCAGCGTCAGGGTCGCCGCTACAAAGGCCAGCCAGATAGGCGTCAGGATCAGGATCAGCCCGAAGATCAGGATCACATGCGTCGAGATGTTGAGCCAGGGCGTGCGTTCGATCATGGCGACCTCAGGTGTAATGCACGCGCCGCTCGACATAGCGGAACTGAACGAAGGTCAGCGCCATGACAAGCAGCATGAGGATGATGGACTGGGCCGCAGCGCCGGAATAATCGAGGCCCTGAAAACCGTCGGTGTAGATCTTGTAGACCATCAGGTCCGTCGCCCGGAACGGCCCGCCACCGGTCAGTGTATCGACGATGCCGAAACTGTCGGTAAAGCTGTCGGTGATGTTGATGACCAGCAGGAAGAAGAACGTTGGCGTCAGCAGCGGCAGTTGCAGGTCCAGCATCCGGCGCAAGGGTCGCGCGCCATCCATGGCGGCCGCCTCGGTCAGGCTGCGTGGGATCGACTGGAGCGCCGCTAGGAAGAAGACGAAACTGTAGGCGACCTGTTTCCATGCGCCCGCGATCACGATGGCAGTCACGGCCTGCCAGGGGTATTTCGACAGGTCCCACCACCCTGGCGCAATCGTGTTGATATAGGAAAAGATGCCAGCGCCAGGGTTGAAGACGAACTGGAAAGAAAGGCCAACGGCAGGCGCCGCAACGGCATAGGGCCAGATGATCGCCACGCGGTAGGCCCGGTATCCGGCCAGCTGGCGGTCTACAAAGACGGCGAGAGTCAGCGCCATGCCCATGGCAAGCACTGTCGTTGCAAGCGCATAGATCACCGACACCCGGACCGAGCCCCAATAGTAAGGGTCCGACAAGACATTCCTGAAATTGTCGAGGCCTACCCAGGTATTGCCGCCGCCCCATGGCTGTTCCAGGGTGAACGCCCAGTACAGCGCCTGCGCCGTCGGCCAATAGAAGAAGACGAATATGATCAGCAACTGCGGGGCCAGCAGGGCGACTGCGATCCAGCTGAACTTGAAATAGGCGCGACGCATCAAGACCTCCTGCCAAGAAAAAGGGCGCAGCCCGTATGGCCGCGCCCCTATCGGTTGGATCAGGGGAAGGACTTGCCTTCGTAGGTCTGGGCAAACCGCGCCAGCAGCTCGTTGCCCCGCGACACGGCAGTATCCAGCGCCTCTTTCATCGGCTTTTGCCCTGCGAGCGCCGCCTCGACCTCGGCGGTCCATTCAGCGCGGATCTGGATGAAGCTTCCAAGACGAATGCCGCGCGTCAGCTGGGTCGGCTCTGACCAGGTCAGCGACTTCATCGCGATGTCGCGGTTGATGAAGGGCTCTTTCGAGTAGAAGCCTTCAGCCTTCAGCGCCTCGTAGGTCGACTTTGTCACCGGGATATAGCCGGTGTTTTCCAGCAGGAACTTCTGCTCGGGCGTGGTGGCAAGGAACGCCAGATACGCCGCGGCAGCCTTGTATTCGTCGTCGGTCTTGCCCGACAGCACCCAAAGCGAGGCACCACCCACGACCGAGTTCGTCCGCTCCACGCCCTCGTAGGTCGGGATGATCTGGACGTCCCAGCCAAAGGCGGGCTTCAGCTTGTGGATCGTGTTGTGGTCGGCGATGGACGAAAAGAAGATCGCGCATTCGCCTTCGACAAAGCTGTCGCGGGATGTTTTGCCGGCTGCCTGGGTCCGCAGCATCGCGTAGCCTTCGGTCAGCCAGCGCTGAATGTTTTCCATGTGCTGGACGTGCAAGGTGGTGTTGTACAGCAGCTCGCTGTCGAGCCCGTCATAGCCGTTGTTGTTCGAGGCCACAGGTACGTTGTGGACCATCGAGAACTGCTCGAGGTCGATCCAGGATGATGGCGCGTAGGCCAGGCTGCAGGCCTGGCCGGATTCCTTCAGCTTGACGAAGGCGGCTTCCATGCCTTCCCAGGTTGTTGGGGCCTCGGTCAGGCCCGCTTTGGCGAACATGTCCTTGTTCCAGTAGTAGACCGGCGTGGACGAATTCCACGGCATCGAGAAGAACTCGCCCGACTTCGATGAGTAGTAGTTGCCGATTGCCGGGAAGTAGTCCGCCCAATCAATCGTCACGCCGGTATCGGCCATCAGTTTGGTCACGGGGTAGAACTCGCCCGACAGCATGAGATCTGCGGTGCCAGCGTCAAAGGATTGAAGGATGGTCGGGTGCTTGCCCGCGCGGAAGGCGGCAATGGCGTTCTGCACGGCTTTTTCATAGCCGTCCTGGCCCACACAGACGGCCTCGTACTGATCCTGTGATGCGTTGAACCGGTTGCAGGTTTCCAGCACGACTTCACCCAGATCACCCGTAAGGCCATACCAGTAGTCGAACTTGATCTTCTCAGCAGAGGCGGTTCCGGCGGTTGCCAAAAGAATGGCGGCAGCAGTCGCAAGCTTGTGCGTCATTTTCCCGTGTCTCCGTCATGAAAGGGGCCGCGCGCAGATCGCGGCGTGACGTCGGGATGACAGCAATCTGTGACAGTCAGATGAAGCTCTGGCAAAAATTATAACGCATAATCAGTAGTTTAAATGAAATAGATTCATATCCCGCCAAGTGACGCCTGGCGGGTTCAGGTCATATAAAAGCACACCCGCGCCTCAGCAGGGCGCGCGGCCATCCAATTCGATCACTCGGCCAGGCCGAGAGACTGTAAGTAGCGCGCCGAGGGGATGACCCCGGCCTTGTCACGCAATTCCAGAATGAGTCGTGGGTTGGATCCGGCTTGGGCGATAGCATCGAACACCGACGGCCAGAGGATCGTGCCGTGGCCGATCTGCCAGTGCCGGTCGGCGAAACCGTCGGCGTCCTGCAGATGGACATGACCCAACCGCGACCCGGCGGCGCGCAGGTAGAAATCAACCGGCGGCGCCCCGGTGGAGACATGAGCATAGTGCGCGTGGCCCGTGTCGACCGACAGTTCCAGCGCCTGCCAGTCCAGGGCCTCGCACAGCATGGCGCGGTCGGCCGGTTCGACATCCTCGATGTTTTCCAGCACGAAAGTCACGCCCATGTCTTCGGCCCGCGCCAGTACCTTGGCCAGTGTATCGCGTGCCGCCGAGAGCATCCTGTCGGTATCCGATGGGTAAAGCCCGCGGTGGTTGTAACCCCATGTGGTGAAAGGGGAATGGATCACCACATGCGTGCCGCCGACTGCCGCGCAAACATCCAGCGCCTGATCGAACCGGCGGGTTACGATCTTCCTTACCTCGGGTTCGTAGGATGCCACCGTGAACCCCCAGAACGGGCCGTGAATCCCCAACCGGCCCTGATGACCGTCAAGCAACTGCTTGGTTTCGGCGGCAAGTCCGGACCAGTCCCCGTCCAACACCTCGGCATCGACAAAGGCCTGAAGTTCCAGATCGCGCGGGGCTTCCAAAAGCCAGTCGCGATGGTCAGCAAGGCTGGAATGGTCCAGTGCCGCACCAAGAATTGGTCGACCGGTCATAGAGACATCCTTTCACAAACAGGTTCTCCGTTTGAGAATTTTCAGACGCATGTAACTCCGGCATATCGCGCAGATGGCAAATACATGACCGCCGGACGGGTCGGTCCGGACAAGCCCGATTATCCCGAGGGCGTCACCGGCTGTGGCCAGCTCGCCCCTTCATCGCCGCCATAACATCTGCTTCTCGTGATGCTGTATGGTCGCGGCCAGGTTCTGAAACTGGGAGGCAACGTAGTTGCGCAAACGCAAGGTGGCC
>NZ_JBOFBI010000089.1:0-16971 GCF_051645465.1 Tabrizicola sp.
CCATAGCCCACCCCTTTTGCGGTCACTCGCGCGAACTCTGCCACGAAGGGACCAAGGCGACCAGCCCCCGTCAGAAATCCAGATGTTCGACGCTGAGGGCGTTCTGCTGGATGAACTCACGCCGGGGTTCCACGACATCGCCCATAAGCTTGGAGAAGATGTCATCCGCTTCGGCCAGATCATCGACCTTGACCTGCAGCAGGGTCCGCGCCTCGGGGTCGAGGGTGGTCTCCCAGAGCTGATCGGGGTTCATCTCGCCCAGGCCCTTGTAGCGCTGCAGCGAAAGGCCCTTTTCACCTTCGGCCAGGATTGATTTCAGAAGGTCGATCGGTCCGTGGATCAGCTGATCGCGGTCTTTGCGAACGAGGCGCGCGGGTTCGCGGTAGACGTCGCGGTGCTGGCCTGCGAGGTGCGAGAGGCGGCGTGCTTCGGACGAGCGGAGGACCGCACCGTCCAGGGTGCGAAGCTCTTCGACCCCACGCAGAATGCGGGACAGGCGGATGCCGTGATCCTGTGTGATCCGACCTTGCCAGCCGCGCTCGAACTCGGGCGCGATAAGGTTCAGCCGTTTGGCAACGGTGTCGGCCACGGCCTGAAGGTCGGCGTCGGCCTTTCCTGGTTCGAAAGCGCTCGCCAGGGCTGCCTGCTCCAGGATTGGGCGGGGGTAGTGAGTCGGGAAGGCATCGAGTACCCGGCGGAACTGGCGCGCCCCTTCGATGACGCGGGCAAGGTCGTTTCCGGCGATCTCTTGATTGTCGACCAGCCGCAAGACGGCCCCGTCGGTGCCCATCTCGATCAGGTAGTCCTCAAGTGCCGGCTGGTCCTTGAGGTAGACCTCGGACTTGCCGCGCGCGACTTTGTAAAGCGGCGGCTGCGCGATGTAGAGATAGCCGCCCTCGATAAGCGCGGGCATCTGACGGAAGAAGAACGTCAGCAGAAGCGTCCGGATATGCGCGCCGTCGACGTCGGCGTCGGTCATGATGACGACCTTGTGGTAGCGCAGCTTGCCGATGTCGAATTCGTCCCGTCCGATCCCGGTGCCAAGGGCAGTGATCAGCGTGCCGATTTCCTGGCTGGAGAGCATCCGGTCGAACCGCGCGCGTTCGACGTTCAGGATTTTGCCGCGCAGGGGGAGGACGGCCTGGTTTGCCCGGCTCCGGCCCTGTTTGGCGCTGCCGCCGGCGCTGTCGCCCTCGACAAGGAAAAGCTCGGACTTCGCCGGGTCGCGTTCCTGGCAGTCGGCGAGTTTGCCGGGCAGGGAGGCCACGTCGAGAGCAGTCTTCCGGCGGGTCAGTTCGCGGGCCTTGCGGGCCGCTTCGCGGGCAAGCGCCGCCTCGATGATCTTGCCGACAATGATCTTTGCGGGGCCGGGGTTTTCCTCGAACCATTCGCCCAGCTTTTCGTTGACCAGGTTTTCCACCGCCGGCCGGACTTCGGAGCTGACCAGCTTGTCTTTCGTCTGGGACGAGAACTTCGGATCAGGCACCTTGACTGACAGCACGCAAGTGAGGCCTTCCCGAGCGTCGTCGCCGGTGAAATCGATCTTCTCGCGTTTGGCGATGCCGGAAGTCTGGGCGTAGCTGGTGATCGTCCGGGTCAAGGCGCCCCGGAATCCGGCCATGTGAGTGCCGCCGTCACGCTGCGGGATGTTGTTTGTGAACGGCAGTACGGTTTCGTGGTAGCTGTCGTTCCACCACATCGCGACTTCGACGCCAATGCCGTTTCTTTCGCCGATCATGTAGATCGGGTCGGGCATCACCGGGGTTTTCGACCGGTCGATGTACTTGACGAACTCCCGCACGCCGCCTTCGTAGAAAAGCTCTACCCGCTGCGGTTCGGCGTGGCGTTCGTCTTCGATGATGATCCGGACGCCCGAATTCAGGAAAGCCAGCTCTCGCAGGCGGTGTTCCAAGGTCTTGAAGCTGTAATCGAGGTTGCTGAACGTTCCTTCGGGAATGTTCGTTTTCGCGGACGCAAGGAACCGCACCTGGGTTCCGCGCATGCCCGGCGCGGGGCCGACAGGGTGGACATGCTCGACGCAGTCGCCATGTTCGAACCGGGCGCGGTATTCGGTGTCGTTGCGCCAGACGACAAGCTCCAGCCATTCGGAAAGCGCGTTGACGACGGACACGCCCACACCGTGCAGGCCGCCCGAGACCTTGTAGGCGTTCCCACCCTCATCCGTGTTGTTGAATTTCCCGCCCGCATGGAGCTGCGTCATGATGACCTCAGCGGCCGAGACGCCCTCTTCCTGGTGGATGTCGACCGGGATTCCGCGGCCGTTGTCACGGACGGAAACGCTGTCATCGGCGTGGATTTTCACCACGACTTCGGTGGCGTGACCGGCCAGCGCTTCGTCGATGCCGTTGTCGACAACTTCGTAGACCATATGGTGCAGACCCGAGCCGTCATCGGTGTCGCCGATGTACATGCCGGGCCGCTTGCGGACCGCTTCTAAGCCTTTGAGAACTTTGATGGAATCGGCGCCGTAATCGGCCCCATTCTTGGGCTGGTCAGCCATGCGTGGGAAACCCTTGTCGTTGCCCGCGATTTATAGCGGTTCGGGCGGGGAATGTCACCCCTTGGCCACAAGATTTGGTGGTCAGGTGAAGGGGATTACAAGGCCGACGGCGATCAGCAGGCAGCCCGACGCGATGTTCAGCCGACGCATCGCCGCGGGGCTGGAAAGAAGGCGGCGGGCGCGGTCCAGGAACCAGGCGAGCCCGAGGTTTCCAAGCATCGGGATCAGGGCCGAGATGAGGAGGATCGCGACGATGTCGGGTGCGGTGACGCGGGCGAGGTCGAAGAAGCCGGGCAGGACGCCCATGTAAAAGAGGATCGCCTTGGGGTTGCCGATCACCGCTGCCACGCCGACCGCAAAACCGGCCCAGGCCCCCGGCCGGGTAAGCCGGCTGTCGGCGTCGATACTGGCGGCGGGTTTGCGGATAAGGAGGACGCCCATTGCCAGGAAGACAGCCGCCGCCACCCACCGCAGGGCCGACAGGAAGTCGCCGTAAAGCGACAGGATCCAGCTTAGCCCGAAGATCGCGGCGAGCGGCCAGATCAGGTCGCCAAGCGCCACGCCAACGGCAAGCGGCCACGCCCCGCGCATTCCGAAGGCGAGCGCACGGGCAGTCAGCGCGACCCAGACCGGGCCGGGAACCGCCCAAAGGGCCGCCATGCCAAGCGCGTAAAGCCAAAGCTGCCAGAGGGTGACGGTCATTCGCCTGTCTTAGAACAGTCCGCCGAGGAGGTCGAGGACCTGGGTCTCGTCCCAGGCGATGTCCGCAAGGTCATAGACTTGCAGGTACTTGGCGTTCTCGCTGCGCCGAAGCTCGCCCGTGCGTGCGCCAGTCAAGTTGATGTAAAGCATTGGATTTCTGGCGGGTCGGAAGCCAGCGGCCGGGTAAAGTGCGGCAGTGCCGAACAGCAGCGCGTGACTTGCCGGAGAGCGGCGTGCGTCGGTCAGGGCCGACTGCACCAGGGCCGCGGCGAAGCCCCGACCGCGAAAGTCGGGGTCGGTCGCCACATCCGCAATTCCGGCGACCGTGAGAAGCTGGTCGCCAAGGCGTACTGCGCGAAGCTGCACAGCCAGGTGAGCAACCATGCGAGCATCCTGCCGGATGACGTGCCGCCAGCTGTGGCGGGTCTGGAAGAAGCTTCGGCCACCGAAATCGGTCGTGAAGCAGCGCTTGAGAAGCGTTGCGATTGCTGCTTCGTCTGCATTTGTGAGCGAATGCTCGTTAATTCTCTCGATCGTTGGAACTGACGTCATTGCGCGATCCTGGACATGCCGTGGTCTTCAGTGATGCGGATGGTCTGCCCGCGGTCGCCAAGAGCCGAAAAGAGCTCCAGCTCTGTGCCGGTCATCAGCGCCTGTGCGCCCAAGGCGCAGATCTCATCGTAGAGCGCGGCACGGCGGTCGGCATCGAGATGTGCGGCGACCTCGTCCAGAAGGAGGATAGGAGCGCGACCCAGGTCCTGCGCCAGGGCGCGGGCGTTGGCAAGAATGAGGCTGATCAGAAGCGCCTTCTGCTCCCCGGTCGAGCATTGGTCGGCGGGGGTGTCCTTGGCGGTATAGCGGGCGAGAAGGTCGGCGCGATGCGGGCCTACAAGCGTGCGGCCGGCGGCGATGTCGCGGCGGCGGCTTTCGGCAAGCGCCATCGCAAGGTCTTCGGGCTCCTCGCTCCCCTCGGGGCCGGTAAGGGTAAGGCCAGCGGACGGAAAGGCGCTGGCAGGATCGGCGGCGGTTGCGATGCGGGCTATGGCGGCGCGGCGATGCCTAGTGATCTCTTGCCCGGCCTCGGCCATCTGGGCCTCAAGGGCCGCGTACCAGTGCGCGTCGCTCACCTGGTCCTTGATCAGCCGGTTCCGGTCCCGCATCGCCTTTTCGTATGTGAGCGAGTGTTCGGCATGGTCAGGGAAGAAGCTGAGCGTCATCCGGTCCAGGAAGCGGCGGCGGCCCTCGGCAGCTTCGATCCACAGCCGGTCCATCGCCGGAACCAGCCAAAGGACACGCAACACCCGTCCGAGGCTTCCTTGTGTAGCAGCTTTGCCGTCGATCCGGACCTGCCGCGTTTCGCCCGGTTCAGCCCAGGTCTCCAGCTCATGCGCGCTGGACAGCCCCTGAACGGAGGCCGAAACCTTCCAGCCAAGCGCCTCGGGCCGACGGGCCAGGTCTTCGGCTGCAGCGCGACGAAGACCCCGACCGGGGGATAGAAGCGAGACCGCCTCCAGCACGTTGGTCTTGCCCGCCCCATTCGGCCCGACCAGCGCTACGGGACGACCGTCGAACGCCAGCCGTGCAGCGCGGTGGCTGCGGAAATGCGACAGGGCGAGGGTTTCGATCGCCAGACCGCCCACGGGATTTTCCTTTCAGCGGCGGCGTTTATCCCGGGTCAGACCCGCATCGGCATGACGACGTAAACCGCCGAAGTGTCATTGCCTTCGCGCATCAGCGTGGGGTCCGCGGCGGAGTTGAAGAGGAAAACAGCATTTTCGCGGTCGACCTGGCTTGCGATTTCCAGAAGGTATTTGGCGTTGAAGCCGATCTCCAACCGCTCATCGCCGTAGGCTACGGCCAGTTCTTCCTCGGCAGCGCCGCTGTCCGGCGAATTCACCGAAAGGACCAGCCGGTCTTCTTCGAGCGACAGCTTCACGGCGCGGGAGCGTTCGGAGGACACCGTCGCCACGCGGTCGACGGCCTTCGCGAACTCCGAGGCGTCAACTTCCAGCTTCCGGGTGTTTCCGGTCGGGATGACACGGGTGTAATCGGGGACGGTGCCATCGATGACCTTCGAGGTCAGCATGATCGCAGGAGTCGCAAAGCGAACTTTCGTTTCGGAAACCGAAACGGCGATGGTGGCGTCGTCATCGTCGAGGAGTTTTCGCAGCTCTCCCACCGTCTTGCGCGGTACGATCACGCCCGGCATCCCATCGGCGCCCTCGGGCAACGGAGCATCAATCCTTGCCAGGCGGTGACCATCGGTCGCGACGCAGCGCAGGACCTTGCCGCTGTCGCCTTGCGACACGTGCATGTAGACGCCGTTCAGGTAGTAGCGGGTCTCTTCGGTCGAAATGGCGAACTTCGCCTTGTCGAAGAGGCGGCGCAGGTCAGCGGCCTTGGCCGAGAAATTCGAGGAATACTCGCTGGTTGCCATGACCGGGAAGTCTTCCTTCGGAAGCGTGGCCAGGCTGAAGGTGGACCTTCCCGCAGTGATGGTGAGCCGACCCGAAGCGGCATCTTCTGACAGGTTCACCAGCGCCCCGTCCGGCAGTTTCCGCACGATTTCATGCAGCATCACCGCCGACACCGTTGTCGCCCCGGCACGTTCGACCATCGCATCGGCGCGGTCGACAACCTCGATATCGAGGTCGGTCGCGCGCAGGGATACCTGCGATCCCTCCGCCTCGATCAGCACGTTCGCGAGGATCGGGATCGTGTTGCGGCGTTCGACAACCGACTGCGCCTGAGCAAGCGCCTTCAAGAGAGTGGCGCGTTCGATCGAGAGCTTCATCTGACTTCCCCCTGCGGACCCTTTAAAGGGACGCCGAATTTATCCGGTTTCCACCGGTTCACAAGTGTTGCCGAGACTGTGCGGAGGTTTCCAGGGTCCGTCAAGGGTGGCGCGCCGTCACCCCTGCAGCAAGCGACGCAGAAGCTGCAGATCATCGGCCAGCTGGCTGTCGGTGGTCATCAGTTCTTCGATCTTGCGCACGCCATGCATGATCGTGGTGTGGTCGCGGCCCCCGAAACGGCGCCCGATCTCGGGGAGGCTGCGCGGAGTCAGCTGCTTTGAAAGATACATCGCCACCTGCCGCGGCCGGGCGATGTTGCGCAGCCGCTTCGGGCCGATAAGGTCCGAGAGACGGACGTTGTAATGCTCGGCCACCTTGCGCTGGATTTCCTCGATGGAGAGCTTGCGGTCGGAGGAGCGGAGGATGTCGGCCAGACAGTCCTGCGCGAGGTCGAGCGTGATTTCGCGGCCCACGAGCGACGCGAAAGCAAAAAGCCGGGTCAGGGCGCCTTCAAGCACGCGGACATTGGTGGTGATCCGGTGGGCCAGAAACTCCAGCACGCCATCGGCGAGGACGAGGCCGCGGTACTGGCTGCGGTAGTATTCGACCTTCTGCTGCAGGATACCGAGCCGGAGTTCGTAATCGGTCGGATGCAGGTCGACGACAAGGCCGCATTGCAGGCGGGACTTGATGCGTTCTTCCAGGTCCTTGATCTCACCCGGCGCGCGGTCGGCGGAAATCACGATCTGCTTGTTCGCATCGACCAACGCGTTGAACGTGTGGAAGAATTCTTCCTGCGTGGAATCCTTGCCGGCGATGAACTGCACGTCATCGACCATCAGCACATCGACCGACCGGAACATCTCTTTGAAATCCATGACCTGGCGTTCGCGGAGCGCCTGGACGAAGCGGTACATGAACTGCTCGGCCGACAGATAGAGCACGCGAAGATCGGGCCGGCGGGCCTGAAGCTCATGCGCGATGGCATGCATCAGGTGGGTCTTGCCAAGGCCGACGCCGCCATAAAGGAAGAGCGGGTTGAACGTCACCGGGCCGCCTTCGGCCACACGACGGGCGGCGGCATGCGCAAGCTCGTTCGGTTTGCCGACGACGAAACTGTCGAAAGTGAAGCGGGCATCCAGCGGCGCGCCGGGAAGCTCTTCGTCTGAGGGGCGGGCGCGGGCAGTCTTGGCGGCGACTTTCGCGGCAGGCGCACGCGGCGCGGCAACCTTGCCCACGGCAAATTCGACGCGGTCGACAGGTTCGCCTGCGCTGACGAGTTGCGAGCGGATGTGGTCGGCATAGTTGCGCTGGACCCAGTCACCGAAAAAGATCGTTGGAACTTCGAACCGGGCAACACCGTTCTTGAGCAGGGAAAGCTTCAGGGGTTCGATCCAGGTGACGTAGTTGTTCTTGCCTACGCGCTTGATAAGCTCTTCACGGACCTGCCCCCAGGTTTCGTTTGTCATTCTTCAACCTGCCAATATCTACGGCCCGGCGGCAACTGCGCCGATCCTGCCCTGTTTCTTTACTGGACGAACCACTTCGACCAAGCCCCCTTGCGCCAAAGGGCGCAACGGACAACAGGCTTGTCTGTGAGACAGAACAACGGGCAAGAGAAATGCCAGGCGACCAGCATCCCTTGCCACATGTGAAGGGGCAGCTTGAATGCCGCCTCCAACGCTTTGATCGCAAACGAAAAACTCAGATAAGGCGACGATATCGGCGCCCAACCCGTGCAGCAGCTTTCCTTTTGCGACCCGTTCTTGTCCCCCAAGACGAAGTGAATCGCAGCCCTACGCTAGCAAGCCGCGCGCGAACTCTGCAACCGAACAACGCGCTTGACAGAGCTTCCCGCAAATCGAATCCGGTGCCCTGTGCAAATCGGCAACGGAGAGCCGGAATGGCTCGTCTGGAAGGCACAAGAACGCCGAAGGGCGCAACTCTTGCGAGTGCGCCCTTGCAGTCGAAAAGAATCGGTCAGGCCTCAGGCCTTCGCAACGCCTTTGACGCGCGACGAGAGCCGCGACATCTTCCGGGCGACGGTGTTCTTGTGCAGCACGCCCTTGGTCACACCCCGGGCAAGTTCCGGCTGAGCGGCCTTCAGCGCGGCCTCGGCAGCGGCAGCATCGCCCGAGGCGATCGCTTCTTCGACCTTGCGCAGGAAAGTGCGGATGCGCGAGCGACGCGCCTTGTTCACGGCATAACGCGCCTCGGACTGGCGGGCGCGTTTCTTGGACTGTTCGGTATTGGCCATTATGGCTTCCTTGGGTCTATCGGTTTCAAATCGTCGCACGAAAGACCACAAGACCCCAACCAGAGGTCGGGAGTGATTCTTGCCTAAGCGGGCCCACGCGCATGTGCCGCTGGCCTATAGGGGATAAGTGCTGCAAAGGAAAGCCCCCAACGGGCTGCTCGTCGATGGACTTCGTCCACTCCTCGCGGGCGGGCCATCCGACGAGGAGACGAAGTCGAACGAGGAGGGGCCCCTAGCGGTCGCGGAACTGCGGCTGGCGCTTTTCCAGGAACGCCGCCATGCCTTCCTTCTGATCTTCCGTCGCAAAGAGCGCGTGGAACATGCGGCGCTCGAACAGCAGACCTTCGGAAAGCGTGGTTTCCTGCGCACGGTTCACCGTCTCTTTGACCACCATGGCAGTGATAGCCGACTTCTCGACAATCTTCTGCGCAGCCTTCATCGCCTCTTCGAGCAACGACTTTGCCGGCACAACCCGCGAAACGAGGCCACAGCGTTCAGCCTCGGCCACCTCCATGAAGCGGCCCGTCAGATGCATGTCCATCGACTTCGACTTGCCGACCGCGCGGGTCAGCCGCTGCGTGCCGCCAAGGCCCGCGACGACACCAAGGTTGATTTCCGGCTGGCCGAACTTGGCCGTATCGGCGGCAATGATGAAATCGCAGATCATCGCCAGCTCGCACCCCCCGCCAAGACAGTACCCGGCCACGGCTGCAATCATCGGTTTGCGGGCCTTGGTCAGGACTGCGACTTCGGAGGCAAACATGTCGTCGAAGAAGACATCGATAAAGCTTTTCTCGGCCATCTCGCGGACATCGGCCCCTGCGGCGAAAGCCTTGTCCGAGCCGGTGATGACGATGCATCGCACCTTGTCGTTCGCTTCGGCAGCGGCGACGGCAGCCGCAAGCTCGCGCATCAGCATCGAATTCAGGGCGTTCATGGCATCGGGGCGGTTCAGTCGGATCAGCGAGACATAGTCTTCGATCTCGACGATCAGCGTTTCATAGGCCATCTGAGGCTCCGCTCTCGGCAGTCGCGGAGACTCCTAGCACCAAACGCTGCGATGGCAAGTCACCTCTGACAGGACGGGCACCAGAAGGACGAGCGGCCGGATTGCACAGTCCGCGTTATGGTGCCCTTGCAGCCGGGGGTTTCGCAGGGTTCGCCTTCACGGTCATAGACTTGAAAATGCTTGGAGAAATAGCCAAGCTCGCCATTCGCCTGCCGAAAGTCGCGCAAAGACGAGCCGCCCGCCTCGATCGCTTCTGCCAGGACTTCGCGGATCACCGGGACAAGGCTGCCGACCGTCTTTGGCTTCAGGTCTCCGGCCAGACGAAGGGGGCTTACCCTTGCCCGGTAAAGCGTTTCGGCGACATAGATATTGCCCAGACCCGCGACGACGCGCTGGTCCAGAAGGGCGGCCTTGATCGGCGTCTTCCGGCCCTTGAGACGTGCGGCGAGATAGGGCTCGTTGAAGTCATTGCCGAACGGCTCGGGCCCAAGGCCCGCAAGCAGCGGGTGATCATGGGCGGAAGCGGTCGGCATCAGATCCATCGCCCCGAAGCGGCGGGCGTCGTTGAAGGTGACCCACGCGCCGCCCTGCATGTGCAGGACGACATGGTCGTGTTTCTGGGGTGCCGGATGGTCATGGTAGAACGCGCCGATCTGCGCGCCCGAGATCAGCATCCGCCCCGACATCCCCAGATGGATCAGCAGCGTCTCGCCACTGTCGAGATCGGCCAGAATGTACTTCGACCTCCGCCGAAGAGCGATCACCCGCCGCCCCGTCAACCGTTCGGCCATCCGTTCGGGCAAGGGCCAGCGCAGGTCCGGCCTGTTGACCTCGGCCCGCGCGATGACGACGCCCTCCATCACCGGCGACAGGCCGCGGCGGACGGTTTCGACCTCGGGAAGCTCAGGCATTCGCGGTTCGGTTCCGCCGGATCTGGGCCAGCGCGAAGTCCTTGAATTCCTCGATACCGACGCTGTGCTTCAAGACCTTGGCCTTGCCGCCCGGTTCGAAGAAGAGATGCAGCTCATAGGCCCCGTCATCCGCGATCCGCCACAAGTTCTTCCAGCGATACTCGCGCCGGACGAACATCATCCGGGTCACGATCAGCATGTCGCGATCATAGCGCGTTTCGAAAGTGAAGATATAGACCACGCCGTTCAAAGCCGCGAACAGGCAGATGGCGTTCATGATCGCGCCATAGGTGCCCGGATCGACGGTCTGCAGCTCGCCCTGCTGGCCGGTTACCTGGGTCACAAAGTACATCATCGCTGCGCAAAGCCCGAGAACGAAGAGCTTGACGCCGACCGACGGCTTCAGCACTCGCTGGTCAAGCGACACTGCGGCCTGTCCCCCGGTGCCGACATGGGCCAGCTGGTCATAATGCCACGGCAGGACCGCACCCTGGACCAGCCCGGTCGGTCCGATCGTGCCTGCGTCGTTGTGTCGTTCGATGTCCTGCCGCCGTCGGTTTAATCTGCGCCAGAACAGATAGACCCGCAACGCAATGACACCGACCACAAACAGCACGCCCAGCAGCATCTGAGAGATCACGCTGCTGATGGCAGAAAGGTCTTCCGGGTGCATGTGCGGGGCTTTCGTAACGAGATGGTTTTCCTTTTGCCTGCTTCGGTATAACTCGATGCGGGCGACAATTGGGCAGCATCCTATGACGCAGCGTTCGGACGAGAAGACCACCCACTTCGGCAACCAGGAGGTGCCCGAGGCCGAAAAGGCCGGGATGGTGCATGGCGTCTTCAGCCGCGTGGCCTCGAAATACGACGTGATGAACGACCTGATGTCGATGGGCATCCACCGCGTCTGGAAGGACGCGATGATGGACTGGCTGGCGCCCCGGTCGGGCCAGCGGCTTCTGGACGTGGCTGGCGGGACGGGCGACGTCGCCTTCCGGTTCCTGAAACGCGCACCGGGGGCGACGGCGGTCGTCTGCGACATGACCGAGCCGATGCTGGCAGAAGGCCGCAAGCGCGCCGAGGCCGAGAAGCTTGCCGAAAGCCTCGACTGGGTGGTGGGCGACGCGATGGCCCTGCCCTTTCCGGACGCAAGCTTTGACACCTACACGATTTCCTTCGGCATAAGGAACGTGACCCGCATCCCTGATGCGCTGGCCGAGGCCTACCGCGTCCTCAAACCCGGCGGGCGGCTCATTGTGCTGGAGTTCTCGCGCATCCCCAACGACCTGATGCAGAAGGCCTACGACGTCTATTCCTTCAACGTGATCCCGGCGATGGGCCAGGTCGTGGCCGGGGACCGCGCCAGCTACCAGTACCTCGTCGAGTCGATCCGCAAGTTCCCAGATCAGGACAGCTTCGCCGCGATGATCCGCGAGGCGGGCTTCGGCCAGGTGAAATACCGCAACCTGACCATGGGTATCGCAGCGCTCCATTCCGGCTGGAAACTGTGAAAGGTCCCCACAACATCATCCGGCTGATCCGGACGGGCGCCACCCTGGAACGCACAGGCGCCATGGATGTGGTGCTTGAGGCCTTCCGCGCCCCGCCGCGCCTCCGCTTTGCCGCGCGGATGCTGGGCTGGCCGTTCAAGTGGCTGGGCCTGAGGGGCGACCTCGACCTGCCGCCCGCCACCCGTGCCCTCACCGCCCTCGGCCCCGCCTACATCAAGTTCGGCCAGGTGCTTTCGACCCGCCCCGACATCGTGGGCGAGGAGCTTGCACAGCAGCTCAAGTACCTGCAGGACAAGCTGCCGCCCTTCCCCACCGCCACTGCGAAGAAGATGATCGAGGCCGAGCTGGAGCTGCCGGTATCGACGATCTTCAGCGAGTTCTCCGAACCCGTGGCCGCCGCGTCCATCGCCCAGGTCCACCGGGCCCGGCTGGCGGATACGGGCGAAGACGTCGCGGTCAAGGTTCTGCGCCCAGGCATCGAGCGCGCCTTCCGCAAGGACATCGACGCCTTCTACCTAGCCGCCCGCTGGATTGCGCGCCTGGCGCCGTTCTCCCGCCGCCTGCGCCCGGTCGAAGTGATCCAGCATTTCGAAGGCGTTGTGATGGGAGAGCTGGACCTGCGGCTCGAATCCTCGGCCGCGGCGGAATTCGCGGCCAATACGGCGAAAGACGAAGGCTTTCAGGTCCCGAAGCCGCACTGGTTCCTCTCCAGCCGTAACGTGATGACGCTGGGCTGGGCCGAAGGCATCGGGCTGAACGACATTGCCGAGATCGACGCCGCCGGTCATGACCGCCGGGTCCTCGGCTCCCGTGTCCTGCAGCTTTTCCTGAGCCATGCGCTCCGCGACGGGTTCTTCCACGCCGACATGCATCAGGGGAACCTGAAGATCGCGGCGAACGGTGACATCATCGCCTATGACTTCGGGATCATGGGGCGGATCGACGAATACACCCGCCGGGTCTACGCCGAGATCCTGATGGGCTTCATCCGCAAGGACTACCGCCGGGTCGCCGAGGTGCATTTCGAGGCGGGCTATGTGCCCCCCGATCGCGACATCGACGAATTTGCCCGCGCACTCCGGGCTGTGGGCGAGCCGATCTTCGGGATGGATGCGAGCCGCATCTCGATGGCCCGCCTTCTCGCCTATCTTTTCGAGGTGACCGAACGCTTCGGGATGGAGACGCGGACCGAACTCATCCTTCTACAGCGCACGATGGTGGTGGTCGAAGGCGTGGCGCGGTCGCTTGATCCGCATATCAACATCTGGGAAATCGCCCGCCCCATCGTCGAGCGCTACATCAAGGAGAACATCGGGCCAAAAGCGCTGCTTCGCGATCTGTTCAAGACGGCGCGGGTCCTGGCGCGATTCGGGCCAAAGCTTCCGGCGTTGGTCGAGGCCCAGCTGATCCGCGCTGGGAACCCCGCAACGCCGCCGGCCCGCCCGCGACGGGTCCTGGGTCCGATCCTCTGGATCGCTCTGGCTGTGGCGGCCTTTGCGGCCGGGTTCTTCGTTGACGGGATGATCTGACGGTCGGGGTCGGGCCAAATTCCTTCGAAGGAATTTGCAAAAGTTTTCGAGAACTTTTGGCCCCCAGCCCAGCGGTGTCAGGCTGGCGGGAGACGTAGCGCGGTCACATCGCTCGCCAGAACTTCGGCGCCGCCTTCCAGCACAAGCTTTGTGCCAGACGGTCCGCCCCGGGCTTCGATGACGCGTGCATAATGCTCGACGGCCCGAGAATCGATCACCGTGTCGCCGTTCAGGCTCTCAAGCGCGATGGAATAAGTTCCCGGCAGCAATGGCGCGCCATCCGCACCGGCGCCGAGCCAGCTGTAGGGCTCGACGCTCACCGGAATCTCCTCGCGGGACAGCAGATTGCCCTCGGCGTCCTTGACCACAAGGACCGCGCGATTGGCCCCGACGGCAGGGTTCGGTGACAGGGTGACCGGCGTTCCAGCATAGTGCACAGGCGCATTCGATCGCGCCTCCTTCCCGATCCAGCTTGCCATCTCCGCCATGCCAAGCTGCTGGAACCGCCCTTGAAGGTCTGTCAGAAGCTCGTTGGTGCGTACTTGCTGCTCGACGCCCGAGAAGGTCGCAAGCTGCACCGCATAGTCTGTGGACTCAATTGGATTGAGCGGATCCTGATTCTGCATCTGGACCGTCAGCATCTTCAGGAACGTGGTGTAGTCCGAAGTGATCTTGGTTGCCGAAGTGGAAGTGGCCGCCGGGGTGGCGGAAGTGGTTATAGAGCTGACGTCCATGGTGCCCTCACAATCTCAGGTCAAGGGAAGCCCCGGCCACAAGGCCCGGGGCGGATGGGGTTGGGGATGATTGGTCATGCGGCGCTCGGGGCGTCGGGCCGGCCGATCCCTCGTTCCGGTCTGGCGAGCTGCCGCTGCCGTGCTGACCAAAGCCGATGTCGGCGCCCGAATATCCGGCAGAGCGGATCGCCTCGGCCAGTTCCCCGGCATGGCGGCGGAAGAGGTCCAGCGTCTCGGGCCGCTCGAAGCTGATCATCACCACCATGCGGTCCGGGTTCGCAGCATCGGGTTCCAGCCGCAGGCGGACATGGCCAAGCTCCTCGGGCGACAGCGCCAGTTCGGTCGCCCCGTCCCCGCTTTGCGACAGGGAAACGGCAATCTGCGCTGCGACCTGCGGTATCGGGAAAGCTGCGGGCGCCACCCCAGCGCCAGAGACCGGCGCGCCCGGCAGGCCTGCGGCAACGGGCGAGGTTAGCGCGAGGGCCGGATCATCGCTGGCTTCATCGATTGCATCAGCGATAAGGTCCAGTATAGGCATCGCGGCCCAGGCTGCTGGCGGCCTGGGCGGCATCGTGGTCTTGCCCGGCAGCATACGCGCGGCATCCGGCGACCCGGCCTCTGCGGGTTTTCCGGCGCCCGTTGTTCCGACTTTTGCTCCCAAATCGTATGACGACGCATCCACCACCGGCTCGCTCGCGATCAGGGCAAGATCTTGTGACAGTGCAACCGGACCAACTGCGTCTTGTCCGGGAGCGCGCGTTTCGACTGCTTGACCCGCTGCAAGCCCGGTCAGAAGACGCTCCCAAAACCCAGCGGTTGCCGGGGGCAGTTCCAACGGTAGCGGCGGAGGCAGATCAGCTTCGGTCTCGGCGACGGAGGGCGCGGCCAAACGCGCGATCGACGGTTCCGGCAGCCCTGCCGGCGGTTGCGAGGCAAAGGTGGCCGCTGCTGGCATTCGCAAGGCCGTATTAGGGACCTTCGGCGTCGCCGGAAGATCGGGGCCTGGGGCAGCGAGATCCTGCCACGCGTCCGGGCTTGGACGAGTCAGTGCAGCGGCAGGGCCCTTCGGTCGGACGTCGCTGATCTCTGGCGCGGCGGACCGTGGTTCGGCCCCTCCCCGCGCGAAGCCAGAGAGCAGATCGGGGACTTCGGCTAGCCTTTCGACTACCGGATCGGCGCCCTTGACCGTCGTGCCCGGCGTCTCCATCCAGCCCTGGATAACCTTCGCCGGTGGCACCGCGGCCTGATCCACCAGCTCAGTCTGAGCAACCGGCGCCACCGCAGTGTGATCAGGCGGTGCGGCCTCCGTTGGTGCAGCACTGTCCTTTGGCGGCATCGTTGCACCTGGCGGCACCGCAGTGGCGGGCTCTGGAATCGGCACAGTCGCATGAGTGGCGCGGCTTTCACCCAATCCTCCGCGCGGCTGCGGTCTACGGTCAACCACTGCAAGAGCAAGGTCATCGGCTAAGGTCCCCGGTCGGAAAATCTGCCTGACCGCGCCTTCGGCCCCGGCCACAGCGCTCTCCTCCGACTGCCCGGCCATGCCCTTTTCCTGAGCTTTTGCGATCAGGCCAGTAACGTCCGGCAGGACCGGGCCGCTCAGGCCCTCCAGCGTCAAACTATCCACCACGTCGCCACCGGCGATGCGGCTTGCCACCAGGGCTTCCGCTGCAGCCTCGGCCCTTTCTACACCCGCCAGGAGCACTGATGATGCCTTGTTTGGAGCTGTCTCGATCGAAGCAGCCCCCCCATCGCCGAAAGCCACAGGGGACCCCTCGCCCCCCGTCTGCCCCACCGGGGCCAAAGCCCAGAACGCGGGGGCGACCAGACTTGGGGCTATCGCATCGGACAACAGACCGACACCTTCCGCCACATCAACCGGCACCTCCCCGAACGACATCATAAACCCGTCACCCGGCGCAGGCTCAGCCGCAGCCTGGGCCTCTGCCGGGAAGGGGGAAAACGGAAGGATGGCAAGGACGCTCTGCATGTTCCCACGACTTCTGCCGCAACGCCCCCTTTATCCCGGCAAGAAGTTACCCATTCTTTACCCCCATCGCGGATCGTTGCGGAAAATCCGACTGATCCGGAGAGCCCGATGGAAATCCAACCGATCACTACCCCCGCCCCCTCGCGGCACGAGCAGCTTATGTCGAAAGCCGAGGAGCTGGAGGCCACCTTCCTTGCCGAAATGCTCGCCCATAGCGGCCTTGGCGAGACACAGGGCGCGTTCGCGGGCGGCCAGGGGGAGGCGCAGTTCACCTCGTTCCTCCGGCAGGAACAGGCGCGGCTCATCGTCCAGAACGGTGGGCTTGGCCTCGCCGAACTCATCTTCAACTCCATGGTAGAGGCCGAGAGTGGCGCTGCTTGAAGACCTTCTCGACCACGCCGCCGAGGCCCTGCTGATCGGCGACCTCGCCGCCCTTGGCGCGCTGACCCCGCAGATCAAGACCGCTCTCTCTGCGCTCACGCCGGATGCCGCCACCCGCCGCCTCCGCGACAAGGCGCTCCGCAACGCCCGGCTTCTTGAAGCAGCCACCCGTGGGGTGAAGGCCGCCCGCCACCGGCTGACCGAAATCACCCGCGGCCCCACGCTTACCACCTACAACGCGCGCGGGCAGAAGGCGGCCATCGCGCCGCTTGGCCCCGATCCCGCCCGAAGGGTCTGAACTTATTCAAATGCCAGGCAAATCGCTGAGGGCATTTAGGAATTGGTTAGCTGCTTTGGCGCTTCATTGACATCGCGCCTCATGACGGGGCGGCGCTTCCGGGGAACCGGCGGCATCGGACAGAACGCCCATCCTGCCACGCCTTGTGGCTTTTTCGGCCGTGAAAGCTGCGGCCTTATGCGAAGGAATGAAGTATGTCGTCGATCCTGACCAATACCAGCGCGATGGTTGCCCTGCAGACGATGAAGGGCATCAACGCCAACCTGAACAAGACCCAGGCCGATATCGCGACCGGCAAGTCGGTCGCCACCGCCAAGGACAATGCTGCCGTCT
>NZ_JBOFBI010000090.1:0-4789 GCF_051645465.1 Tabrizicola sp.
TAACTATCTGCGGTCCGAAACGTCGGCAGGGGCAGACGAGGCGGCTCCGGTCGCCCCGTGAGCGAGATCATCCTGGCACTGGGTCTGGTGCTGGCGGTGGAGGGGCTGGTCCTGGCGCTGGCCCCCCGCCGGATCGAAGACGCCCTGCAGCTGATCGCCTCGCTTGGGGTGGATCAGCGGCGGATGATCGGACTTGGGGCGCTCGCGCTCGGTGTGCTGGTGGTCTGGCTGGTGCGGGGCTGATGGCCAAGGCGCGCGCCAGGGCGCAGATGACTGGCGCGCATGACAAGTTCCTTCACATCCGTTTGAAGGGCCGCGACAGGGTTTGCATTGCGGGAACGTTTCACTAACTGTTTGCTCAGCAGCGTCGCGGAGCGGACTTGCATAACCAAGGCCCCGGCCGCCCGATCTGATGAACAGGAGTTCGCATCGTGCCCGATCTAACACCCACCATTCGCAATGCCCTGCGGTCCAGCACGCTTCTGGCCCTCGTCCTTGGCTTCGGCCTCAGCGTCACGCCCGCACATGACGCGCAGGCGTTCGGTGCGCCGGAAAGCTTTGCCGAACTGGCCGAGCAGATCAGCCCCTCGGTCGTGAACATCACGACAAGCGCCATGATCGCGGGCCCCGCCGACGGCATGCCGATGGTGCCCGAGGGCAGCCCGTTCGAGGACTTCTTCGAAGATTTCGGCGGACCGGGGGGGCCGGGCGGTCCGCAACGCTCGGAAGCCCTGGGCTCGGGCTTCGTGATCAGCGAAGACGGTTTCATTGTCACCAACAACCACGTGATCGAAGGCGCCGACGAGATCGAGGTCGAGTTCTTCTCGGGCGAAAGGCTGAAGGCCAAACTTGTAGGCACCGACCCCAAGACTGACATCGCGCTTCTGAAGGTGGAAAGCGACAAGCCCCTGCCGTTCGTCAGCTTCGGCAATTCCGACCTGATGCGGGTCGGCGATTGGGTCATGGCCATGGGCAACCCGCTTGGCCAGGGCTTCTCGGTCAGCGCGGGCATCGTGTCGGCCCGGGGGCGTGAGCTTTCGGGGTCCTATGACGACTATCTCCAGACCGACGCTGCGATCAACCGCGGCAACTCGGGCGGGCCTTTGTTCAACATGGACGGGCAGGTGATCGGGGTGAACACCGCGATCCTGTCGCCCAATGGCGGGTCGATCGGGATCGGCTTCTCGATGGCCTCGAACGTGGTGACCAAGGTCGTCGACCAGCTGAAAGAGTTCGGCGAAACCCGCCGCGGCTGGCTTGGCGTGCGCATCCAGGACGTGACACCCGATGTGGCCGAGGCGATGGGCCTCGGGAATGCAGTGGGCGCGCTTGTCACCGATGTGCCCGATGGTCCCGCCAAGGATGCGGGCATCGTCTCCGGCGACGTGATCACCCGGTTCGCGGGCCAGGAAGTCGCCGACGCGGGCGATCTTACCCGCCGCGTGGCCGATGCGCCGATTGGCGAAGCGGTCCCGGTGATCGTCCTCCGCGAGGGCCGGACCGAGACTCTGGCGGTAACGCTTGGCCGCCGCGAAGAGGCCGAGGCCGCGACGATGCCTGCCTCCACCCCCGCGCCCGAAGCCCCGAAAGAGATGGAGACGCTGGGCCTGACGCTGGCACCCCTGGACGACGAAATGCGCTCGCGTCTGGGCCTTGAGCCCGCGGCCGAGGGGCTGATGATCATGAAGGTCGATCCGGCGTCGGAGGCCTTTACCAAGGGCCTGACCGAAGGCGACCTGATCACCGAGGCGGGCCAGCAGAAGGTGGTGCGGCTGCAGGACCTAGAGGACCGGATCAAGGAAGCGAAGGACGCAGGCCGGAAGTCGATCCTCCTCCTGGTGCGCCGGGGCGGCGATCCGCGCTTCGTCGCGCTGTCGATCGAGTAAGCCTGATCCCCTGACCGGATTGCATTGGCGGCGGGGCCTCTCGCCGCCAAATTTTTAACTCAAAAAATTTGCCAAAATCCTTACTCAAGGATTTTGTTGCCCGCAGAATAGGGCGTGGCGCGGGGCCCTCTGGCAAAGCTTGCGGGATTGACCTATGTCGGGCCGGACGATCCCGGGAGACCTGAGAATGGCGAAGATCACTTACGTGGAACACGGCGGCAAGGAGCACGTGGTCGAGGTCGCGAATGGCCTGACCGTGATGGAAGGCGCCCGCGACAACGGCATCCCCGGGATCGAGGCCGATTGCGGCGGCGCCTGCGCCTGTTCCACCTGCCATGTCTATGTCGACGCCGCCTGGGTAGACCGCCTGCCGAAGAAGGACCACATGGAAGCCGACATGCTCGACTTCGCCTGGCAACCCGACCCGGTCCGTTCGCGCCTGACCTGCCAGCTCAAGGTCTCGGACGCGCTGGATGGCCTGCGCGTGCAGATGCCGGAAAAGCAGATCTGATGCGGTGGGCGCTGGCCTTGGTCTTTCTGGCCGAGGCGGCGCAGGCCGAGATACCGATTGGTCCAAGTATTGGCAGCGCGTGGCTTTCCGAGCCAACCGATCGCTATGACCACGCAGTTTTGGGCGACGCACTGGAATGGGGCGCGCTTGAGATGACTCTGGCCAGTGGCGTGCTGCATGTCGTCACGATCCGCCTGCCCGACAACCGCGTGTTCGAGGATGTCGAGGCGCGACTGGCCGACCTTGACGGCGATGACCGGGATGAAGTGATCGTGGTCGAGACCGACCTCGCCCGCGGCGCCTCCCTCGCCGTCTACGGCCCCGAAGGCAAGATCGCCGCCACCCGCTTCATCGGCCAGAAGCACCGCTGGCTCGCCCCCGCCGGGATCGCCGACTTCGACGGGGACGGGCGGGTCGAGATCGCCTATGTCGACCGGCCGCACATCCTTGGCGACCTGGTTTTCGTCCGGCTGGAGGGGGATCGGCTGGTCGAAACCCAGCGCCTTCCCGGCCTTACCAACCATCGCATCGGCGATGATTTCATCTCGGGT
This sequence comes from Tabrizicola sp., assembly GCF_051645465.1. Taxonomy (GTDB): domain Bacteria; phylum Pseudomonadota; class Alphaproteobacteria; order Rhodobacterales; family Rhodobacteraceae; genus Tabrizicola. The sequence continues at coordinate 2,949 of NZ_JBOFBI010000090.1, forward strand.
GGCGTCCGGGATTGCGGGCAGGGGCCGGAACTGGTGCTGGCGTCGCTGGACTGGACGCGGGTGATGCGGGTCCGGGGCGGAAAGATCAAGGATATCGGCCCGATGCCCGCAAAGGGCCTGAAGATTCCGCCCTGCTGATCAGCTCTCGCCTTTACCCAGCCGGTCGGCCTTGCGGCGCACCAGCATGCTCCGCAGATCGTGCATTGCCAGCAAAAGCGCGTCGGTTACGGCATCCAGCTGTGCGTCCGTAGCCCGCGACTGGGCCCATTGCGTCGTCAGGTTCAGGTGATCGACGGTGCGCAGGATGTCGTCCACTTCGCGCGCGGCAAGCTGGGCCTGGCGGGCGGCCAGCCAGCTTTCGATCGCGGCCCGGTCGGCGGCGGTCAGCTTCACCTCACCGTGCGGCTTCACGTTGCCGTTCTTGACGTTGACCGTGGCGATCTCTTCCATATCGATGCGGCGCTGGCGGTTTTCCGTGCCCAGGCGGAACACGGCGGCGCCGTTCTCGCGCACTCGGAAGTAGTAGTCCGGAAGGTCAGCGGTCATCGCCCTTGCCTGCTCAAAGCCCCGATCGCGCCGGGTTGGCCCGGCCGCATGCCCCGCCATTCCTTTCGCAGTGCTGCGAAGACGTCAACCCGGATCAGCAGTGCAAGCCGGGCCGGATCAGACCAGCGAGGCGCAGAAGCGCTGGATGCGGCTGCAGGCCTCGTGCAGGACCTCGTCCGAAGTGGCGTAGCTGACGCGGAAGTTGGGCGAGAGGCCGAAGGCCGCCCCGAAGACGACGGCAACGCCGGTTTCCTCCAGCAGCGCGGTCGCAAAGACCTCGTCATCCGAGATGACGGTGCCCTTGGGCGTGGTCTTGCCGATGCAGCCCGAGATGTCGGGGTAGACGTAGAAGGCGCCTTCGGGCTTCGGGCAGCGGATGCCCTTGGCCTGGTTCAGCATGGACACCACCAGATCGCGCCGGCCTTCAAAGAGCTTGCGGTTCGGGGCAAGGAAGTCCTGCGGGCCGCTCAGGGCCTCAAGCGCCGCGTGCTGGCTGATCGAACAGGGGTTCGACGTCGACTGCGACTGGATCGTCCCCATCGCCTTGATCAGCGCCACTGGGCCTGCCGCATAGCCGATCCGCCAGCCGGTCATCGCGTAGGCCTTTGAGACGCCGTTGCAGGTCAGCGTGCGGTCGTAAAGGCCGGGTTCGACCTCGGCGGGGGTGCAGAACTCGAAATCGTCGAAGACGAGGTGTTCGTACATGTCGTCCGACATCACCCAGACTTGTGGGTGACGCATCAGGACATCGGTCAGGGCCCTCAATTCACTGCGGGTATAGCCTGCGCCTGTCGGGTTCGAGGGCGAGTTGAAGATGAACCACTTGGTCTTCGGCGTGATCGCTGCCTCAAGTTGCTCGGGTGTCAGCTTGAAGTTCGTCTCGATCCCGGCCACCACGGTCACGGGCGTGCCACCTGCAAGCAGCACCATGTCTGGGTAGGAAACCCAGTAGGGCGCGGGGACGATGACCTCGTCGCCTGGATTGCAGGTCGCCATCAGCGCATTGTACAGGATCTGCTTGCCGCCCGTCCCCACCGTGACCTGCGAAGGCATATAGGTCAGGCCGTTTTCCCGGAGGAACTTCGAGCAGATCGCGGCCTTAAGCTCGGGGATCCCATCCACCGCCGTGTAGCGGGTCTTGCCGGCATCGATCGCGCGCTTCGCCGCCTCGCGGATGTTCACGGGCGTGTCGAAGTCCGGCTCGCCCGCGCCAAGGCCGATCACATCGCGGCCCGCGGACTTGAGTTCGGCGGCCTTGGTGGTGACGGCGATCGTCGGCGAGGGCTTAACGCGCG
>NZ_JBOFBI010000091.1:0-28666 GCF_051645465.1 Tabrizicola sp.
GGGCCTGCTCATGGTCATTCGCGCCCTTTAACCAAAAAAGCTGGCAAGACTGCGGCAGCACAAGGGGAATGTCGTTTTCTGACGCCAAAGGTCGGGTGGACTTGCCCGGTTTGGCACCCGTCTGGCAGATAGGGGCAAATACACGTCCGGGAGTCCCAGAATGAAAACCCATGTCAAAGCCCTTGTCGTCGGTGGCGGCGCGGTGGGGACCGGGATCGCCTATCATCTGGCCAAGGCCGGGTGGGACACGATGCTGGTCGAGCGGGACGAGCTTACCTCGGGCTCGACCTGGCACGCGGCGGGGCTTCTGCCACTTTTCAACATGTCCTATGCCACGACCCATATCCACAAGTACTCGGTCGATTTCTACAAGGGTCTGCAGGCCGAAACCGGGCTCGATGCGGGCTTCTATGTCGTCGGCAACCTCCGGATGGCGCAACACCAGCAACGGATGGATGAGTATATGCTCTACTCCTCCGTGGCCGAAACCGCCGGGGTCTACCACGAATTTCTGACCCCGAAAGAGATCAAGGACCGCTGGCCGCTCGTGCGCACCGAAGACCTGATCGGCGCGCTTTACCACCCCCAGGACGGCTACATTAACCCCGCCGACGTGACCCAGGCCATGGCCAAGGGCGCCCGCCAGCACGGGGCCACGTTCGAGCGGAAAGTCCAGGTCGACGGCTACCGCTGGACCGGCTCGGAGTGGATCGTCTCCTGCACCCGCATGGTCGAACAGGGCGGCAACCTCGTCCCCTCGGACGACAAGTTCGACATCCACGCCGAACACGTCGTCACCGCCACCGGCAACCATGCCCAGCGCACCGCGCGCCTCCTCGGCATCAAGACCCCCGCCGTCGTGGTGGAACACCAGTACATTGTCACCGAACCGGACCCCGCCCTCGTCGAATGGCGCAAGTCCAACCCCCAGCACCCCGTCCTCCGCGATGCCGACGCCAAATGGTACGTCCGCGAAGAACGCGGCGGCTGGATCCTCGGCCCCTACGAAAAGGGCGCCCCCGCCCGGTTCGAGTACGGCGTCCCCGAAAGCTTCCGCGCCGACCTCTTCCCGCTGGACCTCGAACGGATCGAACAGGAATACATGTCCTTCATCCACCGCCTGCCGTCCTCGGAAACCGTGGGCCTCAAGGACGATTTCAACGGCCCGATCTGCTACACCCCCGACGGCAACCCCCTCGTCGGCCCCGCGCCGGGCCTCCGCAACATGTGGCTGGCCGAGGGCTTTTCGTTCGGCATCACCGCTGCAGGCGGCACCGGTCATTACCTCGCCCAGCTGATGACCGAAGGCGAGGCCGAGATCGACATGGCCAGCCTCGACCCCAAGCGCTTCGGCGGCTGGATGACGACCGAATACGCCTCCCGCAAGAACGAGGAATGCTATGACCACGTCTTCATCCTGCACCACCCGGACGAAGAGCGTGAAGCCTGCCGCCCCCTCCGCACCGCCCCCGCCTATGACCGGCAGAAGGACCTGGGCGCGCAGATGGGCCAGGTGAACGGCTGGGAACGCCCGAACTACTACGGCCCGAAGGATGCACCCGCATCGTTCGACCACGACAGCCGCAGCTTCCGCCGGGGTGCCTGGTGGCCGCATGCCAAGGCCGAGGCCGAAGCCGTGCGCTCGACCGTCGGCATCATCGACGCGTCGGCCTTCACCAAGCACCTCGTGCGTGGCCCCGGCGCGACTGTCTTCCTTGACCATTTCACCTGCAACAAGCTGCCGAACGTGGGCCGGATCAACCTGACCTATGCGCTTACCGACCACGGCACGACCCGCACCGAATACACCATCGTCCGGCTGAAAGAACACGAATACTACCTGATCTCGGCAGGCGCATGGACGGCCTACGACTATGATTTCCTGCAGAAATCCGCCGACGACTGGATGGCGCAAGGCAAAGGCCACATCGACATCCACGACATCACCACCCAGTGGGGCGTCTACGCCCTTGCAGGCCCGAACGCCCGCGCGCTCCTTAAAGACATCGTCAAGGACCGCGACCCGGAAACCGTCCTCGGGAACAAACGCTTCCCCTGGCTCAGCTACCGAGACATCGAGCTTGGCATGTGCCCCGTCCGCGCCGTCCGCGTGGCTTATACGGGTGAGCTTGGCTGGGAACTCCACTACCCAATCGAATTCGGCCGTTACCTATGGGACCTGATCTGGTCTGTCGGCGAAAAGCACGGCCTGAAGCCCGTCGGTGCCCGCGCCCAGAACTGGCTGCGGCAGGAAAAGTCCTACCGCGCCTTCGGCAACGAGCTTGGCCGCGACGCGACCCCCTTGGAGGCCGCACTGGACCGCTTCGTCGACCTCACGAAAGACTTCCGCGGCAAACAGAAGATGCTCGACACCGGCATCCGCTCGAAATGCGTGACGCTTCTCATCGACGGCCCTGCGGATGCCGATCCCTGGGGCAAGGAAGCGCTCCTCCTCAACGGCGAAAAGATCGGGCGCCTGACTTCAGGCGGCTACTCGGTCGCTTTCGGCAAGCAGATCGGCATGGGCTACGTCCGCCCCGATCTGGCTGAGGTCGGAACCAGGCTGAAGGTCAAGATCCAGCTGAAGGAATGGGATGCGGTCGTGACCGAAGACAGCCCCTTCGACCCGTCGAACGCCCGCATCCGGGTGGACGGGTAATAAATGACCTGCCCGTGCTGGCAGTTCCGCGCTGCTGTGCCCGAAACCTGAGCATACATGGCCACGCTTGTCGCCCGACAGCCCCAGCTAACGGTTCAGCGGGTTTCGCGGTCGTTCGAGGCTGCTGGCTAAACCAAGATCGGCACGGTGGGCACGCGCCGCAATGTGGTTCTAAAACCCTGTGGTCGAGGTTGGACGGTTAAGGCGGGCCGACCGCCGTTTCCCACACCCGGTTCGCCAATTCGGTCGATACTTCCTCATCGAAGTACCGGTACATGACAAAGCCCAAAGGCGAACGCCCGGTGTTGTTCTTTATCGCCACGACAATATCGCGATCCTGCGCCAGCATCAGGTACTGCCCTCCCCAACCCTGCGCAAGGACCATGCGATCTGCATCGTCGATCCACCACAAATAGCCGTAACCGTAGCCTTGGGGCGTCTCGGAATGGGCCGTCAGCATATCGGTGATCCAGGCGGACGGCACAATCTGCTTCCCCTCCCACAACCCGCCGTTCTTCACCAGCTGACCAAGCCGGGCCAGGTCGCGATTGCTCAGATATATCCGCCAGGTCTCATAGTCCGAATCCCCATCTTTCGCATAGGTCACATGCTCGGGCAGAAAATCCTCAAGACCGATCTCCGATCCGATCCACTGGTCCAATGCCTCGCCGATGGAAAGTTCTGTACTCTGCTCGAAAATCTCCCCCAGGACGTTGAAATCCCAGTTGTTGTAATAGAAATTCTCACCCGGCGCATGGGCACCCCGCGCGGGACGCATATTCCGCATCTCTTCCGTCTCTGCGCCCGATGGCAGATAGACGCCGGATCGCGCCATAAGCAGGTCACGCACCGTAGCGGTCTTTTCCGCAGCCGTCAGCGGCGTCTTCGCCTCGTCAACACCCAGATCGCCGAGCGTTGCGTCAAGATCGACAAAGCCCTTGTCCACCGCGATGCCGAACAGCGTCGCGATGATGCTCTTGCGGACCGAGGCGACGTTCGAGATCAGCGCATTGTCGCCGTAGGACGCGACGACCCGTCCATCCCGCAGAACCATCACCGCATCGACCGGGGTCCCCGCCACTGCTTTCTCAAGCGCAGCCATCACTTCATCGTCTTGCAAAATGGGCATCGGCGTCGCAGTCGGCGCAACACCGCTCCGCACGAACGGCTGCAAGGCCCATATGACGGCCACGGCCGCGGCAAGCACTGGGATCAGCACAATCCAGACGACGCGGCGTGACAGCATTGCGGCACCCCTTCCAATCGTCCCGATATAAGCCCACGGTTGCAGCGCACAAGGGATCGACTCAACGAACGCGTACGTCAGGGTCGGACAGGTGCTAGGCGGCCAGATGGTCTACACTCTCGGGTAGCCAACCAGGCCTCTCCCCCACGGTCACCAGCCGTGACAGCTGGTCAAGTCGCCCGATCCCCCAGGGGCTGACCGCGCCCAGCTTGTCGGGCGTCGCAAGCACCACCACCTCCGCCGCCGCCGCGATCATCACCCGCTTCAATGCCGCCTCCTCGGCATCGCCGGTGGTAAGTCCGGCCTCCGGGTGAACCCCTGTGACCCCCAGAAGGCAAAGATCGGCGCGAAGCCCGGCATAGCCCGCAACCGTTGCGGCCCCCATTGCGACCATGGAATGCCGGAAAAGCCGCCCGCCGAAGAGGACCACCTCGATCCCCTCATGCCCCTCAAACGCGGCTGCGACGCCGGGGCTGTGGGTCACGACTTTGCAGGCCAGATCGCTTGGCAGGACTGCGACCAACGCCAGATGCGTCGTGCCGCCGTCGATGATCACCACCTGCCCCGGCTGGATCAACCCTGCCGCCGCCCGCGCAAGCCGCGCCTTGGCCTCCGCCTCCGTCCCCATCCGGCGGACCAACGGCAGATGCGTCGGCGACGAAGGCAGCGCCCCGCCATGTACCCTCAGAAGCCGCCCGTCTGCCGCCAGATCCCGGAGGTCGCGGCGGATCGTGTCTTCTGACACCGCAAGCTCGGCCGCAAGGTCCGAGGCGACAAGCCGGCCCTCGGCAGCCAGCCGGTCCAGCAGCAGCGCCTTGCGTTGAGAGGTCAGCATCGGTCCGTCCGCTGTTGCACGATATTACATGACATTGCGCGAATCGATACGATGTGCAATCGAAAGTCCGGCATCTATCGAACGAAAACCGCAAATGACCGCATCCATGATGATCCTGATCGCCGGCCCCTACCGCTCTGGCACCGGCGACGATTCGGCCAAGATGGCCGCAAACCTCGCCCGGCTTGAAGCCGCCGCCTTCCCGATCTTCCAGAAAGGCCATGTGCCGATGATCGGCGAATGGGCCGCCCTTCCCGTCCTTCGTGGCGCAGGAGGCGGCGCACCCGGCAGCGCAGTCTATGACGCAGTCATGTACCCGGCTGCCCACCGGCTCCTGGCAAAGTGCGACGGCGTCCTGCGGCTTCCCGGCCCCTCCACTGGCGCCGACAAGGATGTCGAGATCGCGCGCGCCCGGGGCATTCCGGTCTGGACCGCGTTGGAGGACATTCCAAGCGCGGTTTGACGCCGCCCAGCCAAAGCCTGACTTGAAGCGGTCGCATCCCGCCTCCATCTTCTATCTGTCGGGGGCGGTGGCATGACGCGAGGCGAGCGCAGGTTTCAACGGCAGTTTGACATGCTTGGTCGGCTCATCCCGCCGCTCAAGGGACCGATGTCGACCCTGCGCCGCAACAGCTGGTTCCCGGTCCGCTTTCCGATAGCACTTCTCCTGATCTGCGGCGGGCTTCTGTCTTTCCTTCCGGTCCTGGGCATCTGGATGTTGCCCCTTGGACTTCTCCTCCTGGCGGTGGACCTTCCGATCCTGCGCGGGCCAATCTCGGTTTTCATCATTCGCAGCCGCCGTATCGGAAGACGCTGGTTGCGCCGCTGGCGGAACCGCAACACCCGCGTGTGATTGCACCCGCCCCCGGGGCTGTCTTGAGGTCGATGCAATCCGACTGCATCGTTGCTGATGCTGGTGTAACCGCCAACATCGCCCGAGCGTACGATAAGGCTGCCAACGATGAACGATCACGCCGCAGGCCACACGCATCGTCCCCAGATCAACCGTCATTACACGGGGATCACAGCCGAGTTCGCGCAGGAATGTCATGACCACGCAATGACAGGCGCCATTGGTTACCTGATGCGCGCTGCCGCCAAGGACGAAACACGGTCGTTGCGCCTCTGGCAAGGGGGCTTAGCTACCGCAGCGGCTTACGGCGTCTGGCTTGACCGAGACATGGGCGAGATTGCGTATCTCCTGCGGGAACGCGGGCGGGCAGTCGCGACGATCGGTGAGCTGATGCAACCCGGCGACCGCGAAGTCGAATTTGGCATGGACGGGGTCGAGCCGTTCTTTCTGAAGCAGGGGCTGCTCAAGGATTCGCCCGTGCAGGTCGGTGACCATATTGACGCAGTGTATTGCGCCGCGATCACCCGCGATGATCAGACGATGCAGCGTCTTCTCGCCCTCGACGTGGACCGGTTGGTGACGTCAGGCGTGACAACTGCAGGCTATATGCACCAGCTTGGGGAAGCACAGCGCGCGACGCTGCTGCAACATCGTCTGGCGCCCATATTGACACTTGCGGCGCTGCGGGCAACCGACCCCAGCCAAGCGAACCAGAGTTTTGATCATCATGCGGCGATGATTGCTTCCCCCGCGGCAGAGCTGCTCGCACGGCTTGCAGCCAACCGTGCAGAGGACTTCGAAACCTCGCTATACACGGCATTGGATGCGCATCGGCAGTATTATTCGTTCGATGTATATGGTCGGCAATTCGATCCATCGGGATTTCTGTGCCTGCCAGCCCTGGCCGCCGCCGCAATCGCTCATGACCGCGGTTGGTCGTTCAACGTTGTGTCCGACTACATGCCTGCCGATCTGGTCAAGTCCGCCAAACCAAAGCGGCCCGGTCCGTGCTGAAGCACTCACATCCCCACTCCACGTCTCTTGGAAAAGGGGGGGCCTCCTCCTTCTGGTCGCCGATCTGCCGTTCCTGTGAGAGCCGATCTCAGTCCTCCTCATCCGCGCCCGCCTGTTGTTCAGGCGCTGGCGGAACTGGCGTCGGAGGAGCGGATTGAACGACATGTCTTATCAATGTCGCAATCCTGTGGCATCGCAAGATGATTAGGGACAATCCGAAATGACACGGCGCGAGCGCAGGTTTCAGCGGCAGTTCCAGGCGCTGGAACGCCTGATCCCGCAGCTTCGCGGGCCGCTTTCGCGTCTGCGCCGGAACAGCTGGTTCGCGATCCGCTTTCCCCTCGCGCTCCTGCTCACCGCCGGCGGGCTCTTTTGGTTCCTGCCGCTCCTCGGTATCTGGATGCTTCCCGCCGGTCTCCTCCTTCTCGCGATCGACCTGCCGCGCCTGCGCGGGCCGATCTCGGTCGTGGTCATCCGCAGCCGCCGCACCGGTCAGCGCTGGCTTCGGCGCTGGCGCGACTGGCGGCGAAGCCGGGCCTGACCGCTAATCCTCGGCAGAAAGCTCCTGCTCCAGAAACCGCTCGAAGGCGTCAAGGTCCAGCGGGTCCAGCTGCCCGAACCCCCGCATCCAGACCGACGCCGCCCGCATCCCGTCGGGTTCCAGCTTGCACCAGATCACCCGGCCCCGGCGCTCCCGGCTGATCAGCCCTGCCTCGGCCAGCACCGCCAGATGCTTCGAGATCGCCGCCAGGCTCATCGCGAAGGGCTCGGCCACATCGGTCACCGCCATGTCGTCTTCCAGAAGCATGCCCAGGATCGCCCGGCGCGTCGGGTCGGCAAGGGCGGCAAAGACGGTATCCAGACGGTCGGCCATCGCGGGACTATCCCTTGCGGCCCGGAAATCGTCAACCGCCGGGTTGAATATGAAATGGCCGGCCGCAACACCCTCCAGGCGCTAAAGCACAACTCAAAACTCAACGTTTTCAGTGCATTGCGCCCGCCTCTCCCTGCTTGACTCTCGACCCCCCGCTCCGTAGGTTCCGCCCGACTGTGAAGGACCTTGCCAATGGCGTCCGAACCCGATCCCGACCGGCTGCGCAACCTTGAAGCGCGGCTTGCAAAGGCAAAGGGAGCACCGGAGCCGGAGAGGACCAACACGGTGAAGGGTTTCTCGCAGGGCGAGGTGGCCTGGAGGATGGTGATCGAGCTGGTGACGGGGATGCTCCTCGGTGTCGGCATCGGTTACGGGCTGGATGTGCTGTTTGGCACGCTCCCCATCTTCCTGATCATCTTCTCGCTCTTCGGCTTTGCCGCGGGCATCAAGACGATGCTTGGCTCGGCAAGGCAGCTGAACAAGGACGCGGCGGATCGGTCTGCAAAGGACGCCGCCGCAAAGGACGAAGGGGGCTGACCAATGGCGACGACGGGCGAGGAGCATACGGGCGGGCTACAGATCCATCCGATGGATCAGTTCCTGATCAAGCCGCTCTTCGGCGACGGCCCAATCCAGTGGTACACGCCCACCAACGTGACCCTGTGGATGGGCATCGCCATCCTCTGCGTCGTCGCACTTCTGGTCCTTTCCACCCGCCGCCGCGCCATCGTCCCCTCGCGCGGGCAGTCGGTGGCCGAGCTTTTCTACGGCTTCATCCACAAGATGGTCGAGGACGTCGCGGGCCATGAGGGGCTGAAGTTCTTCCCCTATATCATGACGCTTTTCATGTTCGTGTTCCTGTCGAACATGCTGGGCCTTATCCCGATGTCCTTCACCACCACCTCGCACATCGCGGTCACCGCGACACTTGCGCTGATGGTGTTCCTGACCGTCACCCTCGTCGGCTTCTACCGCAAGGGCATCGGGTTCCTCTCGATGTTCTGGGTTTCCTCAGCGCCACTGGCCCTGCGCCCGATCCTTGCGGTGATCGAGCTCATCTCCTACTTCGTGCGGCCCCTCAGCCACTCCATCCGTCTTGGCGGCAACCTGATGGCCGGCCACGCCGTGATCAAGGTCTTCGCCGGGTTCGCAAGCGTCATGGGCGTGGCTTCGGTCGTGCCCGTCCTCGCCATCATGGCCATCTACGGGCTCGAGGTTCTCGTGGCCTCGGTCCAGGCCTACGTCTTCACCATTCTGACCTGCGTCTACCTTCGGGACGCGGTGGGCGACGCCCATCACTAAAGGTCTGAACCAAACTCAAGCCAATTCCAAAAAGGAGCTACCAAATGGAAGGCGATATCGCAGAAATGGGCAAGTTCATCGGTGCAGGTCTTGCAACGATGGGTCTCGGCGGCGCTGGCATCGGCGTGGGCCACATTGCCGGCAACTTCCTCGCGGGCGCGCTGCGCAACCCGTCGGCTGCCCCTGGCCAGATGGCCAACCTCTTCGTCGGCATCGCCTTCGCAGAAGCTCTCGGGATCTTCTCGTTCCTGATCGCTCTTCTGCTGATGTTCGCCGTCTGATCTTTCGAACCTGACTTCCGGGCCGGGCGCGGATGCCTGGCCCTGGTTCCAAAGGTTTAGGAGAGACGACATGGCAACCGAGGCAACTGGCGAGGCCGAAGCGGCTGTGGGCATGCCCCAGCTCGACTTCTCGACCTGGCCGAACCAGATCTTCTGGCTTCTGGTCACGCTGGTCGTGATCTATTTCGTGCTGTCCCGCATTGCGCTGCCGCGCATCGGCGCGGTGCTGGCGGATCGGAAAAGCACGATAACGAACGACCTGGCGGCGGCAGAAGAGCTGAAGCAAAAGGCCGTCGCAGCCGAGAAGGCCTATGCAGACGCGCTGGCGAATGCCCGGACCGAGGCCGCAAAGATCGTCGCTGCCGCGAAAGCCGAGATCCAGAAAGACCTCGACATCGCCACGGCGAAAGCCGATGCCGAGATCGCGGCCAAGGCGGCGGAATCTGAGAAGACCATCGCTGTTATCCGTGACGGCGCTGCCGCTGCGGTCGCCGAAGTGGCCCGCGACGTTGCCCAGGATGTGGTGGCAGTGCTTGGCGGGTCGGCAGACGCGAAAGCGGTGCAAGCCGCTGTCACCGCTCGGCTGAAAGGGTAAGGCGATGAAAAGGCTCTCTATCCTTCTGACCCTGGTCGCCACGCCTGCGCTGGCAGCGTCCGGTCCCTTCTTCTCGCTCGCGAATACCAACTTCGTCGTGCTTCTGGGCTTCATCGCCTTCGTGGCGCTTCTCGTCTACCTCAAGGTGCCCGGCAAGCTGACCGGCATGCTCGACGCCCGCGCGGCCTCGATCAAGGCCGAGCTCGACGAAGCGCGCGCTTTGCGCGACGAGGCGAAGTCGATCCTTGCCACCTATGAGCGCCGCCAGAAGGAAGTGCAGGAGCAGGCCGACCGTATCGTCAGCACCGCGAGGGACGAGGCGCTGGCTGCGGCCGAACAGGCCAAGGCCGACCTCAAGACCTCGATCGCCCGTCGCTTGACTGCCGCAACCGAACAGATCGCCTCGGCCGAAGCCAACGCGATACGTCAGGTCCGCGAACAGGCGGTGTCGGTCGCAGTAGCGGCTGCGGGCGACGTGCTTGCCAAGCAGATGACCGCAGACGCGGCCGCTGCCTCGATCGACGAGGCAATTGCCCAGGTCGAAGCGCGCCTGCACTAAGCGGGTTGTACAACACTGAGGAACCGGCGGCCCGCAAGAGCCGCCGGTTTTGCTTTTGCGCGACCAAATTTCTTAAGTAAGAAATTTGACAAAATCCTTGCTTAAGGATTTTGGCGCCAAGCCTCGAAGGTCGCGCTGGAAGGCAGCCCAAACCCCGTCAGATCGACCGGCTCGCCCAGGCGTAGAAGTTAAGAAACCCCTACCGTCTAAAGATAACCCATTGATCTTTTTGCCATAAAAAATCTGAGCACTGTGCCCATCTCAGATCGCGGCCTTCCGCATCTCTTCCAGATAAATCTCCCGAAGCCGCGTCGCGACCCGCCCCGGCTTACCCGAGCCGATCGCCTTTCCGTCGATCTCGACGACCGGCATCACGAAGATCGAGGCCGCCGTCGAGAACGCCTCATCCGCCCCCTGCGCCTCAGCCGGAGTGAAGGCCCGCTCCTCCACCTCATACTGCGCCTCGGCCGCAAACCGCAGGACCGCAGCCCGGGTGATCCCATGCAGGATGTCGTTCCCAAGGGCCCGCGTGATGATCCGGTTCCCCTTCACGATATAGGCGTTGTTCGACGTCCCCTCGGTCACCGCCCCGTCTTCGTCAGTGAACCAGCTGTCATCCACCCCCGCCTTCTTCGCGGCCATCTTGCCCATCGAGGGGTACAGAAGCTGAACCGTCTTGATATCCACCCGGCTCCACCGCAAGTCAGGAATCGTGATGACCTTGAACCCGGTCTTCGCCGCGGGCGCGTCCGCGAGGTTCGGGATGTTCTGGGTGAAGGCCACCACTGTCCCCGGCAGGCTCGGATCGGGGAAGAGGAAGCTCCGGTCCCCCGGATTGCCCCGCGTGACCTGCAGGTAGATCATCCCCTGGTCGATCCCGTTTCTCGCCACCAGCTCCCGATTCATCCCCAGAAGCTCGGCTTCCGAAATCGGGCAGGTCATCTCCAGCTCCTTGAGCGACCGGTCCAGCCGCCTCACATGACCGTCAAAGTCGATGAGCTTGCCGTCCAGAACCGAGGTCACCTCATAGACCCCATCCGCCATCAGGAACCCCCGATCGAAGATCGAGACCTTGGCCTCAGCCTCGGGCAGGTAGTCGCCGTTCACATAGACAGTGCGGGTCATTTGTCTCATCCCCAAAGCTTGGCATCGGACGGGTGGACCCCTTCGGCGTCGTACCAGAGGGGATGCGGGCGGTCTTCGGACAGAAGGAGGGGGCCGTCAAGGTCTGTCCATTCGGCACCTTGGGCGAGGAGCACAGCAGGCGCCATGGCAAGCGACGATCCAACCATGCAGCCGACCATCACCTTGAAGCCCATCGCGCGGGCCAGATCGCGGGTCAGAAGCCCTTCGGTCAGCCCGCCGGTCTTGTCGAGCTTCAGGTTCACGACGTCGTACTTGCCCTTGAGGCCCGCAAGGGATGCACGGTCGAAACAGCTTTCATCGGCGCAGACCGGCACCGGCCGGGCGATCTCGGCCAGCATGTCGTCCTGCCCTGCCGGGAGGGGTTGTTCGACCAGTTCCACCCCAAGCCGCAGAAGGTGCGGGGCGAGGTCAGAGTAGATTTCCGGGCTCCAGCCCTCGTTGGCGTCGACGATGATCCTCGACCGGGGCGCGCCAGCCCGCACGGCCTCAAGCCGGGGCATATCATCAGGCGTGCCAAGTTTGATCTTCAGGATCGGGCGAAAGGCATTCGCGGCGGCGGCAGTTCGCATGTCTTCGGGCGGCGCGAGCGAGAGGGTGAAGGCCGTGTCGATGGACGTCGGTCGTGGAAGACCCGCAATCGTCCAGATCCTCTCGCCCGCGAGCTTGGCCTCCAGGTCCCAAAGCGCGCAGTCGACTGCGTTGCGGCCGGCACCGGGGGGAAGCGCTGATTGCAGGGCTGCGCGGGTGATGTCGTCCGGCAGGCCTTCGATCTGGGCGCGAACGCTTTCCAGCTTCTCGCCATAGCGGGCATAGGGCACGCATTCGCCCTGGCCGGTGCGGCGGTCGCGGGTGATGCGAACGGTCAGGACGCGGGCTTCGGTCTTGGAGCCCCGGCTGATCGTGAAGGTCTGGGCCAGGCGGAATCGGTCTTCGGTGACAGTGATCATGTGTTGCCCTTGAAGCTCGGAGCCCTTCTTCGTCGGGTCTGGCAGGGCGTGCAAGCGAGGAAAGCCGCGGGCTTGGACGAGCGGCGGATATGCTGCGGATGCGAAATGCGCTTGTGACCGATCGCGTAAGAATATATCGCCATTGGCGCAACGAACGAAACTTGATTACCGAAAGCCTGACCGATGAGCTTCCGCCTGCAACCCCCCGCCCCTGCCCGCCCGAACCGCTGCCAGCTTTTCGGCCCTGGCTCGCGCCCCGAGCTTTTCGCCAAGATGGCGGCGAGCGCGGCGGATGTGATCAACCTGGACCTGGAGGATTCCGTTGCTCCGGCGGACAAACCTCAGGCGCGGGCGAATATCATCAAGGCTATCGGTGAGATTGACTGGGGCAAGAAGACACTCAGTGTTCGGATCAACGGGCTCGATACGCCCTTCTGGTATCGCGATGTGGTGGACCTTCTGGAGCAGGCGGGCGAGCGGCTGGATCAGATCATGATCCCGAAGGTCGGCTGCGCCGCAGATGTCTACGCGGTCGATGCGCTGGTGACCGCCTGCGAGGCAGCGGCCGGGCGGAAGAAGCGGATCGGCCTGGAGGTCATCATCGAGACGGCGGCGGGGATTGCACATGTCGAGGAAATAGCTTCCTCTTCCAATAGGTTACAGGCGATGTCCCTCGGCGCAGCGGATTTCGCGGCGAGCATGGGGATGCAGACGACCGGGATCGGGGGGACGCAGGAGAATTATTACATGCACCGGGACGGGGCGAAGTACTGGTCCGACCCCTGGCACTGGGCGCAGGCGGCCATTGTGGCGGCTTGCCGGACGCATGGGGTGCTGCCGGTGGACGGGCCGTTTGGTGACTTCTCGGACGAGGAAGGCTTCCGGGCGCAGGCGCGGCGGTCGGCGACATTGGGGATGGTCGGAAAATGGGCGATCCATCCGAAGCAGGTGGCGCTGGCGAACGAGGTCTTTACCCCGTCCGAAGCGGCTGTGGCCGAAGCGCGGGAAATCCTCGCTGCGATGGAGGCGGCGAAGGCGGCAGGCCAGGGGGCTGCGGTCTACAAGGGGCGGCTGGTCGACATTGCCAGCATGCGCCAGGCCGAGGTGATTGTTCGCCAAGCCGAGATAATCGCGGGCTGACTTCGGTGCGAGGCTATCTGGCCCTGGTCAGGGCGAAGATGCCTGACCCCACCACAAGCGCCGCGCCAAGCCAGGTGGCCAGATCCGGGCGTTCGCCGAAGAGCACGATTGCCAGAATCATCGCGAAGACGAGGCGGGTGTAGCGGAACGGGGTGACGGCCGAGACGTCTCCGGTCCGCATCGCGAAGGTCAGGGCGTGGTAGCCCAGAGTTGCGAAGACGGCGCCCCCCGCGAGTTGGGCAAGGCCAACGGCATCGGGAACAACCGCTCCGCCAGTTATGGTGAGAAGGACGGCCCCGGCAGCGGCCAGCATGGCGAACCCGAGCGCGCCAAGCTGTCGGTTTGAAAGGCTTTTTGGGGCGGCCCGAGTGGCTAGGTCGCGTCCAGCAAAGCCAAGAAGGCCCACGACGGCAAGGAGCGACAGGACCGAGAAATCGGCCCCGGGGCGCAGGATGATCAGCACTCCGGCAAAGCCGATGATCACGGCCAACCAGCGTTGCCAGCCTACCTTTTCGCCGAAGACCAGCGCGGCGCCTGCGACGACGACAAGGGGGGTCGCCTGCAGGATCGCCGAGGTGGTCGACAGCGCGGTAAGGGTGATCGAGAGGCCGTAGAAAAGGCGGCCCGTCACCTCGAAGGCCGAGCGGATCAGCATGGGGCGCGAGAGGAAGGCGGAGGGCAGGAGTGCCTCCCCCTTGCGCCATGCCATTGTTGCGAAAGCGAGTACTCCTAGGAGGCCGATGGTCAGCAGGACCTGGCCAAGCGGGAGGGTCTTTGCGGCGGCCTTCACGAAGACGTCCTCGACGGCGAAGCCTGCCATGGAGGCGGTCATGAAGAGAGCGCCGCGCTGGTTTTCGGTCAGACTCACCTGTTTGGCGCCCAAGGCGTCCGGCAGGAAGACGTGGGGTTGCTTCGGTTGTTGCGCATGGGAGGACCTCCGGCGGGCAACCTGACGATGGTGCGGGGGAATGGCAAGCGGGGCAGGGTTTATGAAAGGTGAACGAGGTCTTTTTCGGGGGGTGCGCAACGGGGGGCGTGCAGGCGCGGAACCCCCTTAAGACGCTGGGTTAACTCTTGCACTTTTCGAACAGGTTAACGGTCTGGTTTCCGTCTATTTTTCATCTTGTTTCCGTCTAGACGCGCGCCGAGATGGCGGGGCATTAACCATGGGCGGCGAATCGAACGAAGATCGAAGCGGCGCTTTGGCGGTGGGGGCGGTGCACCGTGAATGCGCACTCTACCGGGCGTCAGCCGACCACGGTCAGCCCGGCCTTGCGCTGGCGGTGGTCTTCGGCGGTGTCGAAGAGGCTTTCCAGGAAGTAGGCCGACAGCTCGGCCCGCCCCGAAAGCCCCGACTTGCGGTAGATCGACTGGGCTTGCTGGCGGATCGTCGCTTCGGACGTGTCGCGGGCCAGTGCGATCTCCTTGAGCGAGGCCCCCTTCAGCATGAGGCCCGCGATGTCGATTTCGGCGGGAGTAAGCTGCCAGGCCTTGAACTGCGTTTCGATCGCCTTGCCTAGCGCCTCGATCTCGGACCGCCGAGCTTCACGCCAGTCATCGCCCCTGGCCACCGCCCGCGCAAGGTTGTTCGACAGTGCTTCCTGCGTTTCGCCCAGGTCGTGGACCTTCTGCATTGTCCAGGCCACCGCCACCATGGCACCTACCAGAACCAGGCTGTCGGCCAGATCAAGCGCGACTTCGGTCGGATCGAAGATCCCGCCTTCGCGGACCAGATCAAAGAGGGTCAACCCGATGACGATCAGGCTGACCAAAGAGAGAAGCAGGATCAGGCGCGACTTCTGCATGACGGCCTCCACAATGGCCGGTCGATCATGCGCCCGGCATCGGCACGAGGCAATCCGTCGGATGCGATAGGCCGACCGATCCGGCATCAGGCGGATTCCCGACGGACGGCGACAGGATCAACGTCCAGGCCCGAAACCCTCAACCGAAAGGAAACAGCATGCGGGCGATGATCGGACTTACGACGGCAAGTGCACTTGTATGGCTGCCGCTGGCGGCCTTTGCGGCCGACCCAGTTTTGCCGGACTTTGCGGCAGCCAAGTTCGGCACCGGTGCAACCAACCCCTATGTCTCGCTGGAGCCAGGCCACAGTCAGGCGATGTCGGGCCGCACTGAAGACGGGCTCGTCGAGAGGGACGTCATCACCGTAATGGGGCCGGGGCCGGTGATCATGGGTGTCCAGACGGTAACGGTGCAGGACGATGCCTTTGCCGACAATCGGCTGGTCGAGCGGACCCTCGACTATTTCGCGACCGATGCGGATGGCAACCTTTGGTACTTCGGCGAGGACGTGACGAACTATCGCTATGATGCCGCAGGCAAGCAGACCGGCACCGACGCGCAGTCAAGCTGGCGCGCCGGGGTGGATGGCGCGATGCCGGGCATTTCGGTGCCAGCGAGCCCAGTAGTTGGAGAGGTGCGGTTTCAGGAATATGCGCCCGCCAACAAGGCCACGGACTACGCCGAAGTGATCGCCGTCGATGCCGTGGTGACCGTCGCAGGGCGGGAGTTCCGCGACGTGCTGCAGCTTTTCGAGTCGAGCACATCCGAGCCCGACCTGCGCGAGTTCAAGTATTTTGCCAAGGGCAGCGGTCTGATCCGGGCTGAGGAGGACTTGTCCGAGGCCCTTGATGCGCCTGAGATGACCTTGGACCTGCTGCCCTGACGGGACGACGCGCCCTCTGCCGGTCTTGAAGGCAGAGGGCACGGTCGGTGGTGGGTCAGTTGATCAAACCGGCGTGCCGCATCGCGTCTCTGATCCGGGCCTTGGTCGGGTCGGTCAGGCCGACGAGCGGCAGGCGGACCTCTTCCGAGCAGAGGCCCAGAAGCGACAGGCCATACTTGGCGCCGACAAGGCCAGGTTCGATGAAGATTGCCTCGTGGAGCGGCATCAGGCGGTCCTGATACTCCAGCGCCTTGGCGTAGTCGCCTGCGAGTGTCGCCTCCTGGAATTCGGAGCAGAGGCGCGGGGCGACGTTGGCGGTGACCGAAATGCAGCCCGTGCCGCCGTGGGCGTTGAAGCCAAGGGCGGTCGCATCTTCGCCCGAAAGCTGGATGAATTCCTTGCCGCAGGTGGCGCGCTGTTGGCTGACGCGTTCGATCTTGCCGGTCGCGTCCTTGACGCCGATGATCCGGGGAAGCTTGGCGAGCGTGCCCATGGTGTCCGGCATCATGTCGACAACCGACCGGCCGGGGATGTTGTAGATGATGATCGGCAGCTGGCAGCAGTCATGAAGCGCGGTGTAGTGGGCGACGAGGCCGGCTTGCGTGGGCTTGTTATAGTAGGGCGTCACGACCAGCGCTGCGGTGGCGCCGACCTTTTCGGCGTGGCGCATGAGGCTGATGCCTTCGACGGTGTTGTTCGAGCCTGCTCCCGCGATCACCGGGACGCGGCCGGCGGCGGCGGCCACGACGTCTTCGATCACCCGCTGGTGTTCGGCGTGGCTGAGGGTCGGGCTTTCGCCGGTCGTGCCGACGGGGACGATCCCGTGGCTGCCCTCGGCGATGTGCCAGTCGACCAATTTCTTCAGCGCCACCAGATCCAGCTCGCCGTTCTTGAACGGCGTCACCAGGGCAGGAAGGGACCCTCTGATCATGACGCTTCTCCTTATCCCGGGCGGAATTGCCCATGTGCAAACGCGCTTCTCTTAGCGGCTGGGCCGGGCAAAGCCAAGTCTTGCCCAGCTAACGCAGTCGTGGGTTGTGGGCGGCGCGCGGCTCGGGCAGATTCCGCGCCATGACAGGCAAGAAACTCCTACTCCTCGCTTTCCTGCTGGCCATGTCGCTGCAGGCGGCGCCTTTGCAGGCCGATACGACGCAGGCGATGCGCACGGCGCTGGAGCTTTCGGCGGGAGGCGACTTTGATGGCGCGCTGGCGGTGGCGCCTTCGGGCGTCGGGCGCGATGTGATCGAGTGGCAGCGCCTGCGGGCGGGCGAGGGGCGGTTGGGCGAGTATGAGGCGTTCCTTGAGCGTCGTCCGGACTGGCCGGGGTTGGCGTTGCTGCGCGAGAAGGGTGAAGAGGCGGTGGCGCGGTCGGACGACCCGGCCCGCGTGATCGCCTGGTTCAAGGGCGGGTTGCCCGAGACGGGTGAAGGGGCGCTCGCCTATGTCCGGGCGCTCATTGCCGAGGGCCGGGCGGCAGAGGCCGAGACCGAGGCGATGCGGGCCTGGGCGGAGTTGCCTTTCTCGGCTGAGGAAGAGAAGGCGATGATCGAGCTTCTGCCCGAGGCCGTGGGCTTTGTGCACGAGCTGCGGCTGGACACGCTGCTCTGGGATGGCCGGACCAAGGAGGCCGAGCGGATGCTGGGCCGGGTCGATGAAGGCAAGCGCGCGCTGGCGCGGGCCCGGATCGCCTTGCAGACCCAGGGCAAGGGGGTGACCGGGCTGATCGAGGCTGTGCCGAAGGCCGAGGCCGGGGATCCGGGTCTGGCCTATGACCGCTTCATCTGGCGGATGAAGAAGGACCTTTACGACGAGGCGGCGGAGCTGATCATCGAGCGGTCGAAGTCGGCCGAGACGCTGGGACGCCCCGAAGCCTGGGCCGAGCGCCGGGCGATCCTGGCGCGGTACCTGATGCGGAATGGCCGCGAGTCGGAAGCCTATCAGGTGGCGGCTGGCCACTATCTGCGCGAAGGGCAGGATTTCATCGACCTCGAGTTCCTTGCGGGTTTCATCGCGCTGCGAAAGGTAGGCGACGCCGGAACGGCCCTGAAGCATTTCGAGCACCTTCTGACCGGGGTTAAGACCCCCATCAGCCTGGCCCGCGCGAACTACTGGATCGGTCGGGCGAAAGAGGCAGCGGGGCAGGACGGGACGGCGAGCTACAAGACGGCAGCGGCACATCAGACGGCGTTCTACGGGCTGATGGCGGCAGAACGGCTGGGCCTGACGCTTGACGCAGGCCTTCTGGCCAAGCCCGCGACGCCCGATTGGCGGGCGGCCGGGTTTACCCAATCCTCGGTTCTGGCAGCGACAGAGCTGCTTCTGAAGGCAGGCGACCTGACACTCGCGAAGCGGTTCCTGCTGCACCTCGCCGAAAGCCAGGACGAGACCGGCCTGGCGCAGATGGCCGACATGACGCTGGACTGGAATGAGCCGCATCTGGCCCTTCTTATCGCGAAGGCCGCGGCAGAACGCGGGCTGATCCTGCCGCATGCCTATTACCCGGTGCCCGAATTCGTGCCCGATGGTCTTGAGGTGAGCCGGGCCCTGGCCCTTTCGATCACCCGACGCGAAAGCGAGTTCGATCCGGCAGCGCGGTCGTCAGCCGATGCGCGGGGGCTGATGCAGCTCCTGCCAGGCACGGCGAAGCAGATGGCAAAGAAGCTGGGCAAGACGTTCGATGCGGGCAAGCTGACCTCGGATCCCGCCTATAACGTTGCGATGGGGGCGGCATATCTGTCCGAGATGGCCGAGGAGTTCGGCCCCTCGATCGCCCTTATCGCCTCGGGCTACAATGCCGGGCCGGGGCGGCCGAGGCGCTGGATCAACGAGTTCGGCGACCCAAGGCTGCAGGACGTGGATATCGTCGACTGGGTCGAGACGATCCCCTTTGCCGAAACCCGGACCTATGTGATGCGGGTCGCTGAAGGCGTGGTGATCTACCGCGCGAAGCTGAAGGGCGCGGTCGGGCCGGTCAGGATCAGCGACGAACTCAAGGGCTGAAGCGGGCCGACACGCTATTTCGTGGCATCCGGAACGACGACGATCAATGAGTTGAGGCTGAAGTCCTCTTCTGACGAACAGGTGATCCGGACCAGCTGGATCGGGGCGGCTTCGATCAGTGCGGACAGTTGCAGCGGATCGGAGACCGAGCACTCCTGAACGGCAAATGCCCTGTCCAAAAGCAGATCGCGGGCCGAGGTCACGTGCAAGGGCCGCTCGTAGTCCCCAACGGCCTCGGCAAGCCTGTTGATCGAGGCGGTCATGCCGGACAACAGAGTTTCGGTTGCCAGAGCATAACTCCCATCGGTCGCCGAGTATGATACCGACAGCGCATCGGCGCCAAGCTTCGCATCCGGCACTGCATCGGCATCTGCACGTGGAAAGGCGGCGGCGGCAGGAACGGCGTCATATTCGGCCAGGATATCGAACGGATTGACCGCATCTTGCCGCGGGCTGACCACGACCTTGCTTCTTTCGCTGTCGGTACCGTCATCGACCAGGCCGCGGTTCATGGTGTAGACCGGCCACAGCGTCTCGGCGCCGGTCGCAAGCTCCACCGCGACAAGCATCGTTTCGCTGCGGTCCATATAGTAGGACCCCAGGTTGTCCAGCGCGCTGCGAAGCAGGAAGATGTGGCTGGGGCTGACACCGAACAACTCGTCGTGCACATCGATAACATCAGGCGGCGTGGCTGTAGCCGGCAGGGCCGATGCGAGGACCAACGACGCCAAACCCAGCCTTGGTCTTGTGAAGATCATCGCGGCGTTCTCCCCCGAAGTTCTCTAATGGACGGTTCCGGCATGTCGCCCTTACGACGCGGCTCAGAGGTTAGTCGGCGCCAACTTCTTCCCGCAAGTCAGGATGACCGTTTGCCGCCCGTGCTGCATTTGGCCATCAAATCGCGCGCTGCCGCCGACAGGTCGGGCGCCGTCGCGCGCCCAGCGCATCAGTCCTTGCGACGCATCT
Source organism: Tabrizicola sp. (assembly GCF_051645465.1). Lineage (GTDB taxonomy): Bacteria > Pseudomonadota > Alphaproteobacteria > Rhodobacterales > Rhodobacteraceae > Tabrizicola. The sequence goes on from NZ_JBOFBI010000091.1 coordinate 20,107, forward strand.
CGAGCTGGGCCAAACGGACCTGGCGCAGCGCCTCGACCAGAAGTGCGGTCAGCAGGCCGAAGCTGAGGAGGCCGTTCACCGCGGCCATCACCGAAAGGATGCGCCAGTCCTGCGGGGCGACCAGATCGCCGAGGCCAAGCGTCGTGAAGGCCACCAGCGAGAAGTAGACCGAGGCCTCGAGTGTATGGAATGCGCCAACGCCGAACAGCGCGAAGGCCCAGATCCAGACCCCGGCGGTAATCACGGCGAGGACCCAAAGGCAGACGCAGACCAGCATCAGAAGAAGCTTTGGTCGTTGCGGCGGCGCAACCAGCCAGGGATGCGCCCGGCGGAAGGCGTCTTCCAGAAGGAACGCCGCCAGCGCCATGATCATGACATTGGTCAGAAGCAAACCGGTTCCAAGCGCAATCTGGGTGAACATCGCAACCCTTCTGGACTAAGCCTGCATCAGACCTTATCTCACGGCGATCATGGTTGCCAAATCCGATCCCAACTCCAAGCTCATCGCCGAAAACCGGCGGGCGCGCTTCGATTATCACATCGAGGCCGATCTTGAGGCTGGGATCATGCTTTTGGGGTCCGAAGTCAAAAGCCTGCGCCAGGGCGGGTCGAACATCGCGGAAAGCTATGCCTCGGTCGAAGGCGGCGAGCTTTGGCTGATCAACGGCTATATCGCGCCCTATCTGCAGGCCAAGACCTTCGGCCATGAGGAACGCCGCCGCCGCAAGCTTCTGGTATCACGGAAGGAACTCAGCCGGTTGTGGAGCGCGGTTGGCCGCGAGGGCATGACCATCGTGCCGATGAAGATGTACTTCAACGACCGCGGGATCGTGAAACTGAAGCTTGGGATCGCCAAGGGCAAGAAGCTCACCGACAAGCGCGAAACCAGTGCCAAGCGCGACTGGGACCGCCAGAAGGCGCGGATCATGAAACAGAACAGCCAGGGCTGATTCGTACAATATTCAGACATTTGTTGCTGGATTCGCCTATATCTGGCACTCTTCTGCGTACCGGGCAGAAAGCCCGGGGAAAAGTCCGGGCAAACCCGGTCGGGAACCGGCGCAGAGGGAAAGGTAGTCGTTATGGGTATGGAACTGATCATCCAGATCATCGCAGGCCTTGTCGGCGGCAACGCTGCGGGCGCGGGGTTGAAGAACCTGAGCCTGGGCACGGCAGGCAATTCGGTTGCAGGAGCAGTGGGCGGCGGTCTTGGCGGGGTGCTTATGGGCATGCTCGGCGGCGCGGCGCCAGATGCAGCGGCGGCGGCCTCGGGCCTTGATATCAGCACGATCATTCAATCCGTCGCCGGTGGCGGGGTTGGTGGTGCCGTGCTGACCGCGATCCTTGGCATGGTGAAGAAGGCCTTGGTCAAGTAACAACCTGAATGACGACGGACGCGGCGGCGACAGTCCCCGCGTCCGGCCACCCCGCGCTTGCGTCATGCGCCGGGCCACGGATATACCCCCCCGGTGACCGCCGGGAGAGCCGCCATGACGCCTTCGCCTCAGGATGATCCGAAAACGCTGGTCTCGACCGACTGGCTGGCCAGGCACCTGCGTGATCCCGACCTCCGCGTGCTGGATGCAAGCTGGTATCTGCCCGGCAGCGGGCGGGACGCGAAGGCTGAATACGAGGCCGCCCATATCCCCGGGGCGCGGTTCTTCGACATCGACGAGATCGCCGATCTGCGGTCGGCCCTGCCGCATATGGCCCCGCCGCCCGAAAAGTTCATCAGCCGGATGCGCGCGATGGGCGTGGGGGATGGCCATCAGGTGGTGGTCTATGACGGGACCGGAATCTTCAGCGCGGCGCGGGTCTGGTGGACGTTCCGGTTGATGGGCAAGACCGATGTCGCGGTGCTGGACGGTGGCTTCCCGAAATGGCGCGCCGAGGGACGCGAGATCGAGGATATGGCCCCGGTGATCCGGGACAGGCATATGACCGTCTCGCGTCAGAACCAGTTGGTGAAGGATGTGACGCAGGTCGCCCATGCCGCAAAGCTTGGGGAGGCGGAGATCCTGGATGCCCGCTCTGCCCCCCGCTTCCGGGGTGAGGTGCCGGAGCCGCGGCCGGGCCTGCGCTCGGGCCATATTCCGGGGTCGAAGAACATCCCGTTTGCCGATCTGCTGACTGCGGATGGCACGATGAAGCCCGTCCCCGCCCTGAAAGCGGTGTTCGAGGCGGCCGGAGTGGACCTCAAGAAACCCGCGATCACCACCTGCGGCTCGGGCGTGACGGCGGCGATCCTGAGCCTCGCGCTGGAGCGGATCGGCCATCGCCAGCACGCGCTTTATGATGGCTCCTGGGCCGAGTGGGGCATGTACGATGACTTGCGGGTTGCAACGGGGGCGTGACCGGCTTGCCGTCCCGTGCTGCTTGTGGCACTTGGCCTTGGCCCACTCAAAACCCTGGGAACCCCCGATGCTTGAAACCCTGAACCCCCAGCCGCAGGACAAGATCCTGGCCCTTATCGCCATGTTCCGCGATGACCCACGGACCGCGAAGATCGACCTTGGCGTCGGCGTCTACAAGGATGCGACCGGCCTGACCCCGGTGATGCGGGCGGTGAAGGCGGCGGAGAAGAAGCTTTGGGAGGTGGAGACTACCAAGACCTACACCGGTCTGGCCGGCGAGCCCGCCTACAACGCGGCGCTTGTCAGGATGATCCTCGGCGACGGCTACGCCGACCGCGCGGCATCAGTCGCGACGCCCGGTGGGACGGGGGCGGTACGGCAGGCGCTGGAGCTGATCCGGATGGCGAACCCCAACGCCCGCGTCTGGATGTCGGCGCCGACCTGGCCGAACCATCCTTCGATCGTGAAGTATCTGGGGATGACGGGGGTCGAGTACCGGTACTTCGACGTCGCGACTTCGGGCATCGATTTCGCAGGGCTGATGGCCGACCTGGAGGGCGTTGTGGCCGGGGATGCGGTGCTTCTACACGGCTGCTGCCACAACCCGACGGGGGCGAACCTTGACGCGGCGGAGTGGGATCAGGTGATCAAGCTTCTGGTCGCGAAGGGCGCGGTGCCGTTTGTCGATCTCGCCTATCAGGGCTTTGGCGACGGGCTGGAGGAGGATGCAGCCGCCACCCGGAAGATCGCGGCGGCGTTCCCGGAGGTGCTGATCGCGGCCTCGTGTTCCAAGAACTTCGGCATCTACCGTGAGCGGACGGGGATACTGATCGCGCTGACCTCGGCGGATCGGAAAGCCGTGGTGCAGGGGAACCTCAACTTCCTCAACCGCCAGAACTACAGCTTCCCGCCGGACCACGGCGCGCGGCTGGTGACGATGATCCTGGAGGATCAGGCGCTGACCGCCGAGTGGAAGGCCGAGCTGGAGGAGGTGCGGCAGAACATGCTGGGCCTGCGCAAGCAGCTGGCCGATGAGTTGCGGCGGGCGACGAACTCGGACCGCTTCGATTTCGTGGCTTCCCACCGGGGCATGTTCAGTCGGTTGGGTCTGACCGAGGCGCAGGTGAACCGGCTGCGGGACGAGCATGGCATCTACATGGTGGGTGACAGCCGGATCAACATCGCCGGGCTGAATGCGAAGACGGTGCCGGTGCTGGCGGCGGCGATTGCGACGGTGATTTCCTGAGCGCCGCATAGTTGGGTCTTCTGGGTCTCCTCCTCGTTCGACTGCGTCTCCTCGTCGGTTGGGTGGGCACAGTGCCCAGAATTTTGAGCCCTTTTAGATCAGTGGCTTGGAGGCCTCTGTTTACTTTCGGTTAGGATTCGGCCGCCCTTGCAAATGCCGCCAGCAGAATGGGCAAGAGGCGGAAGTCGGCGGCGATGTCCAGCCCGGCCTCGCGGGACCAGAAGGTCGAGAGCACACAGTGGGCGGCTGCCCAGCCGAGAAGGCGGCGCGGGGGCTGGCCGAGGCGATGCGCGAAGCGGTCGGTCAGGTGGTCGATGCGGGCCGGTTGGAAGAGCAGATCGCCCGCGCCATCGGGGTTGCGGAAGGCATTCGCCGTCTCGTAGGCCGGGTCGCCCCAGACACCCTTGGGGTCGATCGCGAGCCACCCGCGCGGGGTTTGCAGGACGTTGTCGTGATGCAGATCGCCATGGAGCGCCGTGCGGGGCACCGGATCGGCCAGAAGCGCCCGGGCGATTTCGGCAGCGGTGGCGAGATCGCCTGGAAGCTGGGGTTGGGTCAGTGGGAGCATCCGGGTTTCCAGCGGCTCCAACCCGGATCGGGCAAGCCGGGCGGCATGCAGGGTCTGGATGACATCGCAGAGAACCTCGGTTGCAGCCAGGTCCTGCCCGGTGCGGCAGAGATCGCCGAGGGGTGGACCGTCACACCACTCCATCAGGATCGCTTGACCGCTGCGGGCATAGACCCGGACTGCGCCCTGCCCCGCAAGCGCCTCAAGGTAGTCGGCCCCGCGGGCCTCTTCCGTTTCCTCCGGGCGCAGGAGTTTCAGGACGGCGGGCTGGCCGTTGGGCTGCGTGACCTTCCAGACCGTGCTGGTGGCGGTCTGGGCAATCTGATGCGGCGCGGTGAGGTGCCATTGGGAGAGGCAGGCGGCAAGGGTCATCATTGTGCATGCTCGCATGTATTTCTGCGCTCGACTGCAGGAACCTTCGCCACCCAAGAGCTTGCATGATGATGGCGCTACTGGCGTGGCACTTTGAGCCCGAAGTGGACGTCCGTTTCGCGCGCGAGCGAAGTCATACAGAATAACTATAGGCGGTGTATTAGATTCTTTATCCAGCTCATGCTAAATTCGATCGCCCATTCCGTCTGCGGGGCCGACAAACTCGGCATCTGGGAGCTGCCAGCACCATGCCCAAACGGGTTGCGGACGTGGGTGAAGAACTCTTTCAGCGAGGTGCTTTCCCAAGAAGTGATGAAGCCATTCTTCTTAGATGCGAGGTTTTCGATGTAATTATGCGCGCCTTTTTCCCCGCCGTGCGTCCAGCCTTTCTGATCGGAAATGATCTTGATAGTGCTTTCCAAGGCACGTGCCGCGTAGAAAGCTGGGTCACGCCCATCGGTGTCCCTCAGGTCAAGGGCCTCCTTCATGTCTAAATCGACATTGTTCCACACGGCGTCAGCGACCAATCTCCAGAATGGGGTCTCAACCTCCTTCTGGACTAAGTCGTCGGTCAATATCTGGATGAAGCCGTTGTGGTAATTCAAAGGGTATCCAGCCTGACGAAACCGTGCGTTCAGTTCATCAACATTCGCACGGAAAGCTGCTGTTTTCGTCTCTCGCTGTGTTCGGGCGCCCTCTAGTGGATCGCCCGGCACTCGCAAACTGGAGCGGGATAACGAGGCCAAGAGCCGCTCGCCATCGGTAATGGCTGATGCATTCATGGCAGCAATTTCGTTTTCACGTCGCCGGAAGCCAAGTTCGATGAGGCTAAGGCACTCTTTGATATGCACGTCGGGAGAACCCGAGGCTGCCTTAGTCAGCCAATTCTCACAGACTGTGACCATTGTGTTCTTGTGCGTCTGGACGTGATCGTTTCCGTTCCACTTTGTGGTGTGTGAGAACCACACCGGCGACAGCTCCTTCACACCTAGTTCGCGCGAAAGACTGCTGTGCAAGGCAGTCCAGGCCGCAACGCCCATTGGGTCTTCTTTACCTTCTCGATAGTATGGATACATATCCTCTGCGAGGATGCGAAATGCCTGAACAAGAAGACGACTGTCGCGCTGCTCGAAGCTGGCACGCAGCGGTTTGTTTTCGTATCGGCGTGCAAAAATGTCGATGAGCATGGGTACATAAGACAGAACAACGGTCGCCACGCAAGTGGGTGCGAATTCCGTGCTTCAGCGTAGCTCTGAACTACCGCTTGGTCCGCAAAGCCGACAGCAACCAGCGTTGTCAAAGCACGAGCCATCGGGTGCCAGATTTAGTGAGAACCAGCAAGTACCTGGCCCCTACCGGCTGGCCCGCCAGGCCGCCAGAAGGCCAGCGGCGGCGATCGCGGCCATGCCGAGGAAGCTCAAGGCCTCAGGGATTTGCTGAAACACCAGCCAGCCCAGCACTGTGGCAAAGGCGATGTGCATGTAGTTGACGGGGGCGAGGGTCGAGGCGGGCGCCTCGCGGTAGGCCGAGGTGAAAAGGAGGTGACCTGCGGTGGCCAGCGCGCCAAGGGCAAGCATCAGTGCGGCATCGAACACGCCCGGCAGGGGGCCGGTTCCAAGGGTCATCACGACAGCGGCAAATGCCACCGCGCCGACCAGAGCGGTGTGGAACATCAGCGCCATGGTGCTTTCCGTTCGGGACAGCATGCGGGTCAGGAGGTGGTAGCCGGTCGCGAGAACTGCATTGGCCAGCCCCAGCGCCACGCCGAACGGGTCAAGCCCGCTCCCGGGGCGGGCGATCAGCAGGACGCCTGCGAAGCCCAGTGCGGCACTGATCCAGCCAAGAAGGCCGACCTTTTCGTCCAGCAGGGTTCCGGCGGCCAGCATCACAAGGACCGGGGCGATGTAGATGATCGCGACAGTCTCGGCGACGGGCATGAGCTTCAGGGCCAGGAGCATGCTGATCGAGGCCAGCGCCAGGCAAAGGCCGCGCAGGATGACCAGCCCCGTCCGGTCGGTCTGCCAGAGCGCGGCGCGGTGGCGCGGCCACATGATGAGCGTGACCAGCGCAAGGTTGACCGCGAAACGGACGGCAAGGACGAGCGTTGCGGCGTAAAGGAGCGCCAGGTGTTTGCCCAGCGTGTCGGCCGAGGCGAAGAGAAACGTCGCCACCACCACAAAAGCCACGCCACGCAGCGGTCTGCCTTCGGGTTGCATGGGACACTCCTTCGTCGGGGTGAACCCTAGCGGCGGGTTGCAGAAGAAGGAAGGACGCGGGCGGGTGCTCGTCGATGACTTCGTCACTCCTCGCTGCCGTTCCGACGAGGAGACGCAGTCGAACGCGGAGGGGTCCCTTGGAAATGACAGACGGCCCGCGGGGGAGGAACCGCGGGCCGCCGTCTTCCCGGTGGCAGGCTGGGAGGGAGGACGCCTGCCACCGATCGCGAAGCTTAGTAGTTGTAGGCGCTTTCGCCGTGCGAGGTCTGGTCAAGACCCTGCCGTTCGTCGTCGGGCGAGGGCCGGAGGCCGAAGACCATCTTGATCACGAAGAACAGGACGGCCGAGACGATCCCGGTCCAGAGCACAGTGACCGCGACCGCCTGGACCTGGATCCAGACCTGGGCGCCCATGGCATACTCGGCCACCGCCGCCGGGAAGACGGTGTAGTCGTAGTAGCTCTGCCCGCCGAGTGCCGGGTCGGCGACGATGCCGGTGCCGATCGCGCCGATGATGCCGCCGATGGCATGGACACCGAAGACGTCAAGGCTGTCGTCGTAGCCGAACGACTTCTTCACCGTCGAGACGAAGATGAAGCAGATCGGCGAGACGATGAGGCCGAGCACCAGCGCGCCGCCGGGCGAGGCAAAACCTGCCGCCGGAGTGATGGCGACAAGGCCCGCAACCGCGCCCGTCACCGCACCCAGAAGCGAGGGGCGACCGTGGCGGATCTGTTCGACCAGCACCCAGGATAGGGTCGCGCCGGCGGTGGCCACGAAGGTGTTGAGGAAGGCAAGCGCGGTTACGCCGTTCGATTCGAGGTTCGAACCGGCGTTGAAGCCGAACCAGCCGACCCAGAGGAGCGAGGCACCGACCATCGTCAGCGTCAGGCTGTGCGGCGGCATCGGTTCCTTGTTGAAGCCGACCCGCTTGCCGACGATGAGGCAGCCGACAAGGCCCGCGATACCGGCGTTGATATGCACCACCGTGCCGCCAGCGAAGTCGAGTGCTCCCCAGCCCCAGAGAAGGCCCTTGTCGTTGGCAAACTCAGGCACCGACAGGAAGTCCGGGCCGGCCCAGAACCACACCATGTGGGCGATCGGGTAGTAGGACAGAAGCGACCAGCCCACCACGAAGACGATCAGCGGCCAGAACTTGATGCGTTCGGCGAAGGCCCCGATGATCAGCGCCGGCGTGATGCAGGCGAAGGTCATCTGGAAGATCACGAAGGCATATTCCGGGATGTAGACGTTGTTCGAGAAGGTGGCGGCATAGCTGTCGATGCTGACGCCCGCGAGCATGGCTTTGGCGAGGCCGCCGATGTAGGGCGAACCGGGAGTGAAGGCGAGGCTGTAGCCGACGAGGACCCACATCACCGCGCAGATCGACACGATGATCAGGACCTGCATCAGAAGGCTGAGCATGTTCTTGGTGCGGACAAGGCCGCCGTAGAAGAGCGCCAGCGCCGGGATCGCCATCATCAGCACCAGGGCCGACGAGATCAGCATCCAGGTCGTGTCGCCCTTGTCGACCATCGTCCTCATCTGTTCGACGGTCGGGTTCAGGATCGGACCGTCCTGCGCAAGCGCGGGCAGGCAAGCCAGAAGCGAGGCTCCAAGCGCCCCAAGGCCTGCGAGTTTCGTTTTCATATTCATTTCAGGTGTTTCCCCTCTTCCCCACCGCTTCAAAGCGCGTCGTCATCGGTTTCGCCGGTGCGCACCCGCACGGCGTGTTCTACGTCGAGGACGAAAATCTTTCCGTCGCCGATCTTGTCGGTCTTGGCCGTCTTCTGGATGGTCGAAAC
>NZ_JBOFBI010000092.1:0-5897 GCF_051645465.1 Tabrizicola sp.
AGATGATAGCCATCCTCGCGCCGACCCGTCACATGCAGCGCAAGATTGACCTTGGCGGGTGCGAACTCGGTAACCGCCTCAGTCGGCATTCTCGACAGCTTCGATTGCCGCTGGCGACACACCCTCATCGGCCATCACCGCGTCGAGGCCGACCTCCAGCTTTCGGCGGATTCGGGTGGCATCCTTTTCCGTCGGATCGAATGACAGCGCCCGCCGCCACTGGAACTGCGCTTCCAGCTTGCGCCCGACCATCCAGTAAACATCGCCTAGATGATCGGTCACCACGGGATCGACCGGCTCCAGCACAGACGCCTTCTCCATCGGCTCCAGCGCCTCGTCATAACGGCCCAGCCGGAAATAGGCCCAGGCGAGGCTGTCGATGATGTAGCCCTTCTGCGGATCGGCCGCGACGGCGCGCTGAATCATGCCAAGCGCTTCGTCCAGCTTCTCTCCACGATCGACCAACCCGTATCCAAGGTAGTTCAGGACCTGTGGCTGCGTCGGATTCAACTCCAGCGCCTGACGGAAGTCAGCCTCTGCGGGGGCCCAGTCCTTGCTCTGCTCGTGGCAGATGCCACGGTAGAAATAGAGCACCCAGTCATCCGGCGTTGCCTCGCCCACCAGACCAAGCGCCGCAGTATATGCGACCTCGGCCTCGTCAAACCGTTCTTCGACACGCAAGAGGTCGCCCAGCGCAAAGTGGACGGAAATCAGATCGCCATGGCTGCGCGCCAAAGTCTGCAACGCCTCCAGCGCGGCGTCGGTCTTGTCTTGCGCCTGCAGCGCCCCGGCCCGGCCGATTTCGGCCGTCACGAAAGACGGATCCTCGGGCTTGAACATCGCGTAGGTTTCGACCGCCAGATCGTGCTGGCCCAGATCCTCCAGCACGTCCGCCATCAAGAGACGCGCATCCTCGTGATCCGGTCGCAGATGGGTCGCAACGCGGGTGTGAAGCAAGGTGTAAACGGGGTCCGCATCGCCGTTCAGTACCGTCGAGACCGAGAAGAACACCTCCGCAACACCATCGCGAGCGGTTTTCACGGTGTCGAACGGTATCGGCTCACCGGCGGTAAGGCGCGCGCGCACGGCATCAACGATCGGATCCGGATCGGTGCCGTCCGACTTATCCAGAAGCGCCAGCGCATCGGCATTGCGTTCCAGCTGGCTCAGAATCTGCGCATGGGCAAAAACCCCGCGCCGCATCACGAAGATCGGCCCGGCGGCCCGACCGGACAGAATCTCGTCCGCCCCCTCGAAATCACCGACCGAGGCAAGCGCCAGCGCCTTGTGGTAATAGCCAAAGGCCTCAAGCCCCTTCGTCGCCGAGATCGCGTCGAAAGCCTCCAGAGCTTCGGACATCTTGCCCTCGCCAACCCGGGCCCACGCCACGACCAGATCGTCCACAAGCTGGCCCAGGTCCCGGCCCTTTGATGCGGCATCCAGCAGGGCCGCGTAGTCTTCCCGCTGCGCCTCTTCCGCTAGAAGTGCAAACTCGCCAAGCTGGCTCGCCTCGCCGCCCAAAGCTTTCAGCTGTTTCGCCGCCTGGGCAGCAAGGGTAAAGTCGCCAAGCCCAAGCTCTGCCAGGATCGCACCTTCCAGCAGCCGCGGATTGCCTTCGTCCGACAGGATCGCCTTGCCGTACCAGGCGGCCGCCGCGCGAAAGTCGTTCTGCGACTCCGCAACCCGCGCCGCCAGATAGGCACCGGAATCCCCATCTTCTTGAGCCCATACCGGGCTGAACGCCAAAGCTGATGTCAGTGTCAGAATGGCGGCAAGGGGGCGGAAGACGGGATGCGGCATCAGACCTCTCCGAAGGGATTTCCGGAAAGGCTACCCGTCACGGCACCGGGACGCAATGCAGGCAGGGCATTCCCGACCACTGGCAGCCGATTTGCCGGACAACCTTTTGTGAGACCGTCACATATTCGGATAGTTCGGCCCGCCGCCGCCCATCGGCGTCGTCCAGACGATGTTCTGGCTCGGGTCCTTGATGTCGCAGGTCTTGCAGTGGACGCAGTTCTGAAAGTTGATCCGGAACTTCGCCGCCGCACCCTCGCCCAGCACCTCATAGACCCCCGCCGGGCAATAACGCTGTGCCGGTTCGGCGTAGTCCGGCAGGTTCACCCCGACAGGTATCGACGGGTCTTTCAGCACCAGATGCGCAGGCTGGGCCTCGTCATGGTTGGTGAACGAATAGGCCACGTTGGTCAGCCGGTCGAACGACAGAACACCATCCGGCTTCGGATAGTCGATGACCGGAAAGTCCGCGGCCCTGCCCGTCGCCGCCGCATCGGTTTTGCCGTGCTTCAGCGTGCCGAACACGGTGAACCCCAGCGTATTCGCCCACATATCCGCCCCGCCCCCCAGAAGCGAGGCCCAGAGGCCATACCGCGACCAGAGCGGTTTGACATTCCGCACCTTCTTCAGGTCGCGCCCGATAGCCCCGCCACGAACCTCGGTCTCATAGGCCGCCAGCTCATCGCCCGACCGCCCCGCAAGGATCGCCGCATGCGCCGCCTCTGCAGCCGCTTTGCCCGAAAGCATCGCATTATGGTTGCCCTTGATCCGCGGCACGTTCACCAGCCCCGCCGAGCAGCCCAGCAACGCCACGCCCGGCGCCACCATCTTCGGGATCGACTGCCAGCCGCCTTCGCTGATCGCCCGCGCACCATAGGCCACGCGCTTGCCGCCCTTCAGAAGCTCGGCCACCGTCGGGTGATGCTTGAAGCGCTGGAACTCCATGTAGGGGTAAAGGTGGGGGTTCCGGTAGTTGAGATGGACCACAAAGCCCACATAGACCTGATTGTTCTCAAGGTGATAGATGAACGACCCGCCACCGGCATTCTTGCCCAAGGGCCAGCCCATCGTATGGGTGACCGTCCCCTCACGATGCTTCGCCGGGTCGATCTCCCAGATTTCCTTCATGCCGAGGCCGAACTTCTGCGGCTCCTTGCCCTGCGACAGATCGAACTTGTCGATCACCTGTTTCGCCAGACTGCCGCGCACGCCCTCGCTCAGGAAGACATACTTCCCCCGCAGCTCCATTCCGGGTTCATAATTCGGTCCCGGCGCGCGCGTCTCGGGATCGCGCCCGAACTCGCCCGCCACCGCACCGACAACGCGGCCATCTTCGAAGACCAACTCACTGCAGGCCATGCCGGGGAAAATCTCGACCCCCAGCCCTTCGGCCACACCCGCCATCCAGCGGCAGACGTTGGCCATCGAGACGATGTAATTCCCATGGTTCGACATGAGCGGTGGCATCGGCCAGTTCGGGATGCGGATTTTCCCTGCTTCGCCAAGAAGATAGAAATTGTCCTGCGTCACCGGCACTTTGATCGGCGCGTCCATGCTGCGCCAGTCCGGCAGCAGCGCATCCAGACCCGACGGGTCCAGCACCGCGCCCGACAGGATATGCGCCCCGACCTCCGACCCCTTTTCCAGCACCACGACGGACCGGTCCGGATCAAGCTGCTTCAACCGGATCGCCGCAGAAAGACCTGCCGGGCCTGCGCCCACGATCACCACGTCATAGTCCATTTTCTCGCGCTGGATCGCAGTCATCGCTTGTCCTTGTCTGGCGTGGTCGCCGCCTTCAAATACTGGCCTTTTGCGGCCCTTCTGTTGCCCGAAGGTTCCGCCAAGGTCAACCGTGACGCAACATCACAGCCTTGCGCGCTGATCGGTTGGAATTTTCTTTCCCGGTCGCGATCGGCCCTCACCAATCGGCGGCATCGCCTCTTGCAATTGACCCCTCCTTCGGATCAGGTGAAAGAGATACGAGCCTGAAGTCATGGTCCGCCGCCCGGTCCGTGACTTCTTCTTTTGATGTGGAAGGCCGATGGAAAAGATCCCGATGACCCGCCGCGGCTTTACCGCGCTGGATGAAGAGTTGAAACTGCTGAAAACCGTCGATCGTCCGGCCATCATCCGCGATATCGCCGAAGCGCGCGAACACGGCGACCTGTCCGAGAACGCCGAATATCATGCGGCACGCGAAAAGCAGAGCTTCATCGAGGGCCGGATCAAGGAACTCGAGGGCCTTCTGTCGCTGGCCGACGTGATCGACCCGACCCGCCTGTCCGGCTCGGTCAAGTTCGGCGCTACCGTCATCGTGGCAGACGAAGAAAGCGGCGATGAGAAGACCTACCAGATCGTCGGCGAAACCGAGGCCGACATCGAAAACGGCCTTCTCAACATCCGCTCACCGCTGGCCCGCGCCCTGATCGGCAAAGAGGAGGGCGACACCGTCGACGTAAAGACACCCGGTGGAAACCGGTCCTATGAAATCCTGTCCGTCCGTTTCATCTGATCAGGGGTGGCCCTGATGCCTCTACCCAAGGAACTGCCCAGCAAGCTACCTTTGTCCCCGGCCTCCCGTCCGGCGCAAAGCAACGGCAGCATGGAGATCGCAGCCATCGCGCTCAGCCTGGTCTGGGCCATCGCGGTTCTGGTCTACGTACTGATAGCGCCCCCGGTGGGCGAGGCGAGGATACTTGGCCTGGCCCTGACCGTGCTGATGGTCCTTCTGCCCATCGCGCTGATCTGGGCGGTGGTATTCACCCTCCGCTCCCTACGGCAGCTTCGGGCCGAGGCCGCACGGCTGCAAGCGACGGTCGATGCGATGCGGTCCAGTCAGGCTCAGGCCCAACCGTCAGGGATGAGACGCGCCGATAGGCAGATCAACGAAGCCGCGCCCGCTCCCCGGCAGAAGGAGGCCGTTCTGGCCACCTTCACCTCGCGCCGGGATGCGGGGTTGACGGTGCCGTCAGCGGATCGCAAAGCCGCCCTCGCTGTTTCCCAGTCCGAACCGGAGGCGGAACAACCGACCCTGGCACTGGGCACCCCGGCCGAGGATTTGCGCCCCCCGCTCGCCGTTGCGGATTTCATCAGGGCGATGCAGTTCCCCGAGACACCCGATGACAAGGAAGGGTTCCGCGCCCTCAGACTCGCGCTGGAAGATCGCGCCGTCGCCAAACTGATCCGTGCCGCCCAGGACGTGCTGACCCTGCTCAGCCAGGAAGGCATCTACATGGACGACCTGCAGCCCGATCTGTCCCGCCCGGATCTGTGGCGCCGCTTCGCCGCTGGCGAGCGCGGTCGAACGATTGCCGGGCTCGGCGGCATTCGCGACCGGACTTGCCTCACCCTTACCGCCGCCCGGATGCGCGAAGACCCGGTCTTCCGCGACGCCGGTCACCATTTCCTTCGCAGCTTCGACAAGACCTTCTCTGCCTTCGAACCGAACGCAACCGATGCCGAGCTGGCCGAGATGGCCGACACCCGCACCGCCCGCGCCTTCATGCTGTTTGGCCGCGTCACCGGGACCTTCGACTGAATAGCCGTTCGCGTCCCGGGGCTATCGCCGGAAAAGCATGTCGGTTCGGGCCAGTCCGGCAGACGATTTTTCCTTTCGTCACCCGAACCGCAGCCGGGGGATGAAACATCGTTCCCGGCCCGTTATGTTTGGGAAAGGTCGATGACCCTTGTCAGAACCCCAGTGAGGACCCTATGGCCATCCGCATCAACGACATCGCCCCCGACTTCACCGCCGAATCCACCGCTGGAACCATCCGGTTCCACGAATGGCTTGGCGACAGCTACGGCATCATCTTCAGCCACCCGCGCGACTTCACCCCCGTCTGCACCACCGAATTCGGCGCGGTCGCCCAGCTTGCGCCCGAATGGGCCAAACGCAACACCAAGGTGATCGGCGTGTCGGTGGACTCTGTGCCCGACCACGAAAAATGGAAGCGCGACATCGAGGCTTTCGGCGGCGCCCCCGCCAATTTCCCGATCATCGACGATACCAGCCTGACCGTCGCCAAGGCCTACGACATGCTGCCCGCCGACTATTACCTGCCGACCGAAGGCCGCACCCCGGCCAACTCTGCGAC
>NZ_JBOFBI010000093.1:0-20791 GCF_051645465.1 Tabrizicola sp.
CCGGTGCGTGCCTTCACCCAGCAGGTATTCGTCCATCTCGCCCAGCACAGGGCCGAACCGATCGGGATCCTCGAATTCCCACGTGTTTCCATGGCCTTCCGCGCGGAACGTATAGCCCGCCTTCCTCACCATCTGATAGGTAAAAAGCCCCGGCAGGCCCGGATATGGCTCCGCCTCTGCCTCCGACTTCCCGCTCAGCACCCACAGCCGGTCCGCCCCCGGCACGAAGGCCCGGATTTCCCAGCCCTTGGCAAGCTTCTGCGGCCCGAGCACCGCGAACGCATCGCCGTGCCAGCCCCCGGCAACCGCCTCGGCAGCGCCCCGGTCCAGTGTCGTCTCAGCCATGCTTCCCCTCCCGAAAGCGCGTCAGAGCGCGGATGTTGCTTGCCAAACCTCGTCCATATAGCTGCGGATCGTCCGGTCGGACGAGAAAAACCCGCTCCGCGCCGTGTTCATGGCCGCCATCTTCCACCAACGGGTGGGGTCCGCATAGGCCTTGTCGACCTCGGCCTGGGCTGCGTGATACGCAGCGAAGTCGGAGGCGACCAGGAAATAGTCCGAGTGCCACATCCCATGGACCAACCCGTGATAGCGCCCCGGCTCCTCGGGTGAGAACCGCCCCTCGGCGATCATCTGCAGGACATCCTGCAGGGGCTGGCTCGCCTCGATCGCCTTCTTGGAGTGTTCCGGGTCCTCGCGCCGCTTCGCGACCTCTTCCGCCGTCAGACCGAAGAGGAAGAAGTTCTCCGCCCCAACCTCCTGCAAAATCTCGACATTGGCACCGTCGAGCGTACCGATGGTCACCGCCCCGTTCATCATGAACTTCATGTTCCCGGTGCCCGACGCTTCCTTCCCGGCGGTGGAAATCTGCTCTGACAGGTCCGCCGCAGGGATCACCCGCTCGGCCATCGTGACGTTGTAGTTCGCCGGATAGACGATCTTCAGCAGGTCTTTCGTGATAGGATCGTTGTTAACAACCACCGCCACATCGTTGATAAGGCGAATGATTTCCTTGGCCACAGCATAGCCCGGAGCAGCCTTGCCACCGAAGATCTTGACCCTCGGCACCACTGCCCCTTTGGGGTTCGACCGGATCCGATGCCAGTGCGCAATCGTCTCCAGGATGTTCAGCAGCTGGCGCTTGTATTCATGGATGCGCTTGATCTGAACGTCGAACACCGCATCGGGCGAAACCTCGACCCCCATCTCGCGCCCGATCCAGTTCGACAGCTCCACCTTGTTCTCGCGCTTCGCGGCCGCAAACTCCTCCAGGAAGCCAGCGTCCGCCACCTGCGGCTCAAGCTCGCGCAGCCGGTCGAGATCGGCCTCCCAGCCAGCACCAATCGTCTTGGTGATCAGCGACGACAACGGCCGGTTCGCCATCCGCAGCCATCGCCGCGGGGTCACCCCGTTTGTCTGGTTGATGATCCGGCCCGGATGAAGGCCGTTAAGCTCGGGAAAGAGGTTCTTCTTCACCAGGTCCGAATGCAGCGCCGAGACGCCGTTGACCTTGTGGCTCATGATGAAGGCAAGTTCCCCCATCCGCACTTCCTGGTGCTTCACGATGCCCACATAGTGCGGCCGGTTCGGATAAGCCCGACGGTGCCAGCTGTCGATCCGCTCGACAATCTGCATGTGGCGCGGCAGGACGTTGCCGAACATGAAAGTCGCCCATTTTTCAAGGGCTTCCGGGAGCAAAGTATGGTTCGTGTAACCAAGGCAGGCCCGCGAGATGGTCAGCGCCTCGTCAAACGACAACCCATGGACGTCGCTCAAGAGGCGCACAAGCTCCGGCCCCGCAATCGCCGGATGCGTGTCGTTCATCTGGATCGCGACATAGCGCGGCAGCGCCCGAAGATCGGTGTGGCTTGACAGGTAACGTCGCAGGATGTCCTGCAATGCGGCCGAGGTCAGGAAGAACTCCTGCTTCAGCCGCAGCTCCTTGCCCTGATAGGTCGTGTCGTCGGGGTAGAGCACGCGGCTAAGCGTCCGCGCCAGCGTCTCGGGCTCGGCCGCAGCCGTGTAATCGCCCCGGTTGAAGCGTTCGAGGTCGAAGTTCGTCGTCCCCTTCGCCCCCCAAAGCCGCAGGGTATTGGCCCATTTCCCCTGCCAGCCGATCACCGGCGTGTCATAGGCCTCAGCCGTCACCGTCTCATGCGGAACCCAGACCTCGCGACCATCACGCGTTTCGACCTGACCCTTGAAGCCCACAGTATAGGCGCTTTCCGGCCGGGCGAACTCCCAAGGGTGTGCCTGCGCCAGCCAGTTCTCCGGCGTCTCGATCTGCCGACCGCCCTCGAAATGCTGGCGGAAGAGCCCGTGTTCGTAGCGGATCCCATAGCCGTAGGCCGGGCAACCCAGGGTCGCCATCGATTCCATGAAGCAGGCCGCCAGACGGCCAAGCCCGCCATTGCCAAGCGCCGCATCGGGCTCGTTATCGATGACGGGCCGAAGCTCTTGCCCGAAAGCCGCCATCGCCTCGACCGCCATGTCGTAAAGGCCAAGGTTGATCATCGCATCTTCAAGGATGCGGCCGATCAGGAACTCCATCGACAGATAGTAGACGCGCTTCTTGTCCTCGGCCCAGGTGCGGCGGGTCGAGGCGAACCACGGCTCGACGATCCGGTCGCGAATCGCGTGGCTCAGCGCCATGCGCCAGTCATGGACGCTCGCATGCTCGACATCCTTGCCAACCGTAAAGGTCAGGTGACGCAGGATGTCGGCCTGCAGGATATTGGGGGTTACGCTCAGATCGTTCACGGGTTTGTCCAGCAATGCATTCTCCTGACAAAGCCTAGGCTCCGGGCAGCAGCGGTCAAGCGGGCTTTCGGGCACAAAAAGCGTCTGATGGGCAACTGTACGCCGTTCGGCGTCTCGCCCTGTTACCGCAAACACATGCTGTGTTTAGGCGATTTAAAGCGATTTGGAAACCAGAAAACGACCCGCTTCGCTGCAGTGGCGACGAATTCCCTACGTCACGGTCAGAGGCCTTGACCCGACCTAATTCAGGATCACTATGTGAATCCGATGCAAGGATTTGCCATGACAACACTCCTGGTTCCCGACATGAGCTGCAACCACTGCAAGGCGACCGTCGAAGCAGCGCTCGCTTCGGTCACTGACGCAGGCGCAGTGACCGTCGACCTTGCCAACCGCCGGGTCGAAGTCGCCGGAAACGTGCCGTCTGCCGCCCTGATCAAGGCGCTGGATCAAGCCGGATATCCAGCCACCGTCGCCGGATAAGCCTTTCAGCCGAACTTCGCCGCGGCGTCGAGCGCGAGGCCGGTGCCGACGGACCCCAACATGTCACCCGTGGCAATGGGCACGCCGGGCAGCACATCGCCCACGATGCGCCGCAGCACAGGCAGGCCGCTGGACCCCCCCGTCATGAAGACGGTGCCGATGGCGTCCGGACGCAGGCCTGCCTGGGCGAGCAACCCGCGCAGGGTGGCGGTGATCCGATCAAGCGGTGCGGCGATGGCGGTCTCGAACACCTCGCGCCGGGCAAGGGGATTGGGTCCCCCGGTCAGGGCGGCAAGCTCAAGGCGCGCGATATCGGCCTCCGACAGCGCGATCTTCGCGGCCTCGACCGCCATGGCGAGGTTGTGGCCCGCGTGGGTCGCAACGACCCGGATCAGCCGGTCGATCTGTTCGGGATGGTCGGCCTCGGCGCGCAGTGCCTTGAGATCGCTGGCCGTGCGCTGCGTGTAAAGCATGTTGATGCGGTGCCAGGTTGCGAGGTCTAGGTAGTAGTGCCGCGGCATGATGCCCCGACCGCCGCCGGTGGTGGACTTGAACCCCAGATGCGGCATCACCTCGGCGAGGCTCAGCAGGCGGTCGAAGTCGGTGCCGCCGACGCGGATGCCGTCATTGGCGAGGATGTCGTCCGCACGGTCGGCGCGGCCCGCGCACGCGGGGCCGACGCGGACGATGGAAAAGTCCGAGGTGCCGCCGCCGATGTCGGTGATCAGCACGTATTCCTCATGCCCGACCGTGCTTTCGTACTGCAGCGCAGCAGCGATCGGTTCGTACTGGAACGCGATCTCGCGGAAACCGACTGCCTTTGCGATGTCTTCCAGCACCGATTGCGCGTTGGCATCGGCGGCGGGATCGTCGTCGACGAAATGGACAGGGCGGCCAAGGACGACGGCGGGCGTGGCGTCTGTCCGGGCGTCAAGCCGCGCCTTCAGGTGCATGAAGAACCGCGCAAGGACATCGCGGAACGAAACCGCGCGACGACCGATCCGGGTCCGTTCGTTGATGAGGTCCGAGCCGAGCGTGCTTTTGAGCCCCCGCATCAGGCGGCCGTCGATCCCGTCGACGTAGGCCGCAATCCCCTCACGCCCGAAAAGCGCCGGGCCGTCGGTTTCCCAGAAGACGGCAGAGGGGATGGTAAGGTGCTCGCCCTCCAGCGGAATCAGGCGCGCTTTGCCACCGCTGGCAATGGCGATGGTCGAATTCGAGGTGCCAAAGTCGATACCGCAGGTGAGGTCTGGCATGGGGGTGCTCCTGTCGGGGCCCGACTTCATAGAGGCGCCGCGTGGGCCATGCAAGGTGGGCTAGAGGCTCGGCCCCGGCACCAGCCGTGATCCGTCACTGAAGCGCGACAGGCGGAAGCGGCTCATGTCGTGGCCGGCGGGGCGGCCCGTGACCATATCGGCGATGACCCGACCCATGCCGGGGCCAATGCCAAAGCCGTGGCCGCTCATCCCCGTGGCAATCGTCAGGCCGGGAATGGGCGCATGGTCCACGACCGGCACGATGTCAGGCAGGCTGTCGATCATCCCCGCCCAGGCGGACTTCAGCTTTGGTCGGCCAAGCGACGGGAAGGCCGCCGCAAACGCATCCTGCACCCCCGACAAGGTCCGCATGTTGGGCTTCGGGTTCAGAATGCGCTGGCGCTCGAAAGGGCTTTCGCCGTCCATCGACCAGCGCCGCGGCGTGCCCCAGGCGTCGGGGAAGCCGCCCGGCGCCGCCATCCGGAAAGACGTAGATCGGAAATCCTTCTTCAGAACAGGTAGATACGCGCCGAAGCTCGCAAAGGCATCGCGACCGATGAAGAAGTCATGCCGGGCGCCCGGCGCGATGGAATAGCCCCCATCGGCCCGGCGGCGGAACGCAAAGTCATCATCGGCGGCATTGCCGGGGAAGATTTCCGGCATGGGCTCGGTCGCGGCAACCGAAGCGAGGACGGAAAGCTGAGGGATACGGATGCCATGCTGCCCAAGGAACAACCGCGACCACGCCCCAGCGGCCACCACCACATGGTCGCACGCCACCCGGCCCGCTTCGGTGACCACGCCCGCCACCCGACCAGCCGCAAGGTCCACCCCCCGGACCGCACAGGCCTCGCGGATCACAACGCCCTTCTCCGCCGCCACAGCGGCGAGCGTAGGCACCGCGACCCAGGGCTCGGCCCGCGCGTCCGACGCCGTCCAGAGCGCACCTTTCCACGGGGCCGCAGCCCCCTTCAGCATCGCCAGCGTCTCACCTTGCGTCAAAAGCCGCGTGTCCAGCTGATGCGCACGGGAATGCTCGGTCCAGGCCTCGAAGTCCGCCATCTCGCGCTCGGTTTTCGCAAGATACAGCACCCCGGTCTGCCGGAACCCCAGCCCTTCCCCCAACTCTGCCGCCAGCGACTTCCAGATCGACAGGCTCTCGATCATGATCGGCAGCTCACCCGGATCCCGCCCCTGCCGGCGGACCCAACCCCAGTTCCGCCCCGACTGCTCGCCCGCGATCCGGCCCTTTTCGCACAGGACGACCGAAAGCCCGCGCTCGCGCAGGAACCACGCCGTCATCACCCCGATCACCCCGCCCCCGATCACCACCACATCGGCCCGCTCGGGCAGCGCTGAGGCAAAGCGAACCGGACTCGCCTCACTGATCGGAAAGCTCATGCCAGCCGCTCCAGAAGCCTTTCCATGAAGCGATGCCCGGCCTCGAACTCGCTGATCTCCAAGTATTCATCCGGCTGATGCGCCTGCGCGATGTCACCGGGCCCGCAGACGACAGCCGAATACCCCGCGTCCTGAAACTGCCCGGCCTCAGTGCCATACGACACGACGCCCGCCTCGTTCTCGCCCGTCAGCGCGCGCGCCAGAGCCTCAGCCTCGCCATCAACCTCCGGCCGAAGCGCCGACACATCGAAGAACCGGTCCAGATGCACCCCCGCCTCGGACCGCCGAGCCTTCAGCACTACATCCAGCCGCTCGGCCTCCAACCGGAACGCCTCCGCATGCGCTTCAAGATCGTCGTCGGGCACCGAGCGTATTTCGACCGCAAAGCGGCAATCCGCAGCTGTTATGTTGTGCGCCGTGCCCCCCTCGATCATCCCCACATGCAGCGTCGTAAACGGCGGATGGAACCGGCCGCCCACCGGCAGGCGCGGCGCGGCCTGGATCGCGGCGTTCCGGTCGTTGACCCACTGGATCAGCCGCGCCCCCTCCATGATCGCCGAAACGCCGTCCGGCAACAGCGACGAATGCACCTCGTAGCCCTTCACGTGCACATGATACCCCGTGCCGCCCTTGTGACCGGTGATCACTTTCATCCGCGACGGCTCGCCAATCACCGCAGCCGAACCCCTTGGCACCACCCCTGCCATCGTCTCGATCATCGGCGGCGCCCCGGTACACCCGATCTCCTCATCGTACGACAGCGCCAGCTGCAACGGTCGGGCGACACCGCGCCGGGCGGCCTCGACCACGGCCCAGACCGCCAGAGCCACATAACCCTTCATGTCGCAGGTCCCGCGCCCGTAAAGCCGCCCGTCCCGCTCGGTCACGGTCCAGGGGTCCGACGTCCAGGTCTGGCCATCGACCGGCACCACATCGGAATGCCCCGACAGGACCACCGCCCCCTCCACCCAAGGCCCGGCATGGGCAATCAGCGCGGCTTTCTGGCGGTCTTCGTTCCAGTGGCGGAAGCACTTTACGCCCTGGCCCGAAAGGTAGCCCTCCAGCCAGTCGACCAGCGCCAGATTCGAGTCGCGGCTGACCGTCGGGAAGGCGACCAGCCGATCCAGAACCTGACGCGGCGTCAGAACCGACATGTCCATCCTCTCCCGCTTCTCCCACATATGGTGGTCAGCCTGTCCCGCCGGGCCTCCTGAAGTCAATATCTGGCGAAATGCCGCAAGGTTCAGTCATTCTGACGCAGGAACAGTCTGGAATCGCGCCGTAAATCGGGATTGATAGAGGGGCAAGAATCGTGAAGAGTTGATTTGCAACGGGGCAACCGTCAGTTGTCAGGTGGCAAAACAGCCAATAATAACAATACCTAAGAACGACGCGGGGAGTACTGAATGGCCGAACCGGCCGCGCCAGTCCTTGAAGTCAAGGGCCTGAAGACTGTTTTCCGCACCCGCGGCGGAGAAATCCATGCCGTGAACGATGTAAGCTTCCACCTCCGGCCGGGTGAGCTTCTGGGCGTCGTCGGCGAAAGCGGCTCGGGCAAGTCCGTCACCATGATGTCGCTTCTGCGGCTTCTGCCCGCACCTCCCGCCCAGATCCGCGGCGGTCAGGTTCTGCTCAACGGACGCGACCTGCTGAAAATGCCGGATGAGGCGCTGCGGTCGGTGCGGGGCGCCAAGATCGGATTCGTGTTCCAGGACCCGATGACCTCGCTCAACCCGGTCTTCACGCTTGGCGACCAGATCATGGAGCCGCTGATCAAGCACATGAGGATGACCAAGTCCCAGGCCGAGACCCGCGCGGTCGAGCTTCTGGACCTGGTCGGCATCCCCGATGCGCGGCGCAGGCTCTACCAGTATCCCCATCAGTTCTCCGGCGGGATGCGGCAAAGGGTGATGATCGCCATAGCACTTGCCTGCAACCCCGACGTGCTGATCGCAGACGAGCCGACGACCGCGCTTGACGTGACCATCCAGGCGCAGATCCTCGAACTGGTGAAAGAGCTGCGCCAGAAGCTTGGCATGGCGATCATCTGGATCACGCATGACCTTGGCGTCATTGCCGGGATCGCGGATCGGGTGATGGTGATGTACGGCGGCCAGATCGTCGAACAGGCCCCGGTGCGTGAGCTTTTCGCCAACCCCCAGCACCCCTATACCCGGGCGCTTCTGCAGACCATTCCCCGGATCACCGGCGCCCGCGAAACGCGGCTGAAGGTGATCCAGGGTCAACCGCCGATCCTCGTCGGACCACTCACCGCCTGCCCGTTCCGCGCACGCTGCGAATTCCGTCATGAGGCCTGCGATGCCGCCAATCCGGCCCGCCGTCCGATCGATGGCGCGCCGCTCGGCCAAGGGCACGATGTCGCCTGCCACTGGCAAGCCCCGGCAAGGGCGGAGATGGCCCATGCTTGACGCTGGCCCCGCGCCGCTTGTCCAGGTCGAAGACCTGAAGATGCACTTCCCGATCTACACCGGGCTGTTCCGCAAGCACACCGGCGATGTGAAGGCGGTCGACGGCGTCTCGTTCAACATCATGGCGGGCCAGACGCTTGGGCTCGTCGGTGAATCGGGCTGCGGCAAGTCAACCGTGGGCCGCGCCATGCTACGGCTCTACGAACCGACCGCCGGCCGCGTGGTCATCGACGGCGAAGACGTCGCCCACATGACGCCCGAGGCTTTGCGCAAGAAGCGCCCGACAATGCAGATGGTCTTCCAGGACCCGCAAGCCAGCCTCAACCCCCGCATGACGCTTGCCGAGATCGTCAGCGAACCGCTCGACGAACACACGGCCTGGAGCCGTGACCAGAAGCTCGAGCGGGTCTACGAGCTCATGGACCAGGTCGGCCTCAACCGCCGCTTCGTGAACCGCTTCCCGCATGAGTTTTCCGGAGGCCAACGCCAGCGGATCGGCATCGCCCGTGCGCTGGCCCTGAAGCCGCGATTTATCATCTGCGACGAACCCATCGCCGCCCTTGACGTCTCGATCCAGGCGCAGGTGGTGAACCTTCTGGAGGATCTGCAGGAAAAGCTGGGCCTGACTTATCTTTTCATCAGCCATGACCTGTCGATGGTCCGCCACCTCGCCCAACGGGTTGCCGTGATGTATCTCGGCCGGATCGCCGAGCTTTCGCCCTCGCAGCATCTCTATTCCCGCCCGCTGCACCCCTACGCCGAGGCGCTCCTTTCCGCGGTGAACGAGCCCGATCCCGTGATCGCGGCCAGCCGGAAGCGGATCATCCTCAAAGGCGACGTGCCCTCGCCCGCCAATCCGCCCAAGGGCTGCAACTTCTGCACCCGCTGCCCCAAGGTGATGGACATCTGCCGCACGGTGAAGCCGGATCTGGCCGAGGTCGAGCCAGGCCGCCTGGTCGCCTGCCATCTTTACACGAACAACCCAGCCGCCGGAGCAACCGGCGCATCCGAGGCAACAGAGCGTAACCAACAAGGAGTATCGCAATGAAACTGAAGTCCGCCCTTCTGGGCGCTGTCGCCGCGCTGGCCTTCGCGCCCGCGGCCTTTGCCGAACGCGGGGCCGATGGCGAGGTGAAACTCACCTTCCCGCAGGCCGTGTCGATCGTGAACCCCTACCTCTCCCAAGGCACCAAGGACCTTCTGGCCGCCGCGATGGTTGTCGAGCCGCTTGCAGTGGTCGCCCCGGATGGCACGCTTGTGCCAAGGCTGGCCGTGGAAATCCCGACGCTGGAGAATGGCGGCGTTTCGGCTGACATGACCTCGATCACCTGGAAGCTCGTTCCCGGCCTGCTTTGGTCTGACGGCTCGCCAGTGACGGCCGATGATGCAGTCTTCACCTGGCAGTACTGCACCCACCCCGAAGGCGGCTGTGCCCAGGCGTCGAAGTACGACGGGGTGGCCTCGGTCGAGGCCGTGGACCCGAGCACGATCAAGGTGACCTTCACCGGGCCGAAGCCCAACCCCTACACCGCATTCGTCAGCGGCCTGTCGCCGATCCTGCAGAAGGCGCAGTTCGAAGCATGCGTCGGTGCAGCCGCCCCGACCTGCACCGACGCCAACAACATGCCGATCGGCACCGGCCCGTTCAAAGTCACCGGCTTCACCGTGAATGACACCGTCACAATGGAAGCCAACCCGAACTACCGCGACCCGGCGAAACCGGCCTTCGCAACTGCCGTGATCAAGGGCGGCGGCGATGCCGAAAGCTCGGCCCGCGCGGTGATGGAAACCGGCGAATTCGACTATGCCTGGAACACCCAGATTCCGCCGGACAGCCAGGCCGCTATGGCTGCTGCCGGCAAGGGCCAGTTCGTGGTCGCCTTCGGTACGCTCGTCGAGCGGATCGAGATGAACATGACCGATCCGTCGCCCGACCTGCCGGAAGGCGAGCGTTCGACCGCCAAGCACCCACATCCGATCTTGTCGGACATCAAGGTTCGGACAGCTCTTTCGAAGGCCATCGACCGTGCGATCCTGGTCGAGGTCGGTTATGGCGCGGGCGGCAAGCCCACCTGCAACTTGATCCCGGGACCCGAAGGCTGGGCTTCGGACAACGAAGGCTGCATCGTCCAGGACATGGAAGGCGCCAAGGCGCTGCTGGACGAAGCCGGCTGGACCGATAGCGACGGCGACGGCATCCGTGACAAGGACGGCAAGAAACTGTCGCTCCTCTATCAAACCACGGTCAACCCGATCCGCCAGGACTTCCAGGCGCTGGTTAAGGATTGGTGGACCGAACTGGGCGTCGAGGTCGAGCTGAAGGCGATCGACCCGGGCGTGTTCTTCGGCGGCGATGCGGGTTCGCCCGACACGTTCCAGAAGTTCTACGCCGACGTTGAAATGTACGCCAACAACTCGGAAAACCCTGACCCGGAAAGCTATTTGGCCCAACTTCAGTGCAACAAGGCGCCAACCCCGGAAAACCAGTGGCAGGGTGAGAACATCAACCGGTTCTGTGATCCGGCCTATGATGCTCTGCATGCCGAGCTGACAAAGACGACCGACATCGCCAAGCGTCAGGAAATCGCGAAGAAGCTGAACGACATGCTTACCAAGGACAGCATGACGATAATTCCGCTGGTCCATCGTGGGACGCTTTCGGCGCATTCCAACACGCTCGGTGGCGTGCAGATCAACGCCTGGGATATGGAAACCTGGAACACTGCGGACTGGTTCCGCGTGAAGTGATCTAGTCACAAGCGGGGCCGTTTCGCGCGGCCCCGCTGCTTTTCTATTGTCTCGAACCAAGGCGCGCCGCGCATGCTTACCTTCACGCTCCGCAGGCTTCTGCTGGCCATTCCGACCTTGCTGGTCATCAGCCTGGTGATCTTCCTTCTGGTCGATCTGGCCCCCGGCTCGCCCATGTCCGAAATTCCGCTGACCGTCCCCCCGGAAGTGCGCAAGAAGATGATCGAGGCGCTTGGCGCCGACCAGCCGGTCTTCGTGCGCTACCTGCTTTGGCTCAAGCAGTTCTTCTGGGTCGAACCAGCCAACCTGATCGACGGCTGGTTCGGCACCACCTGGGCTGAAGGCGAGCAGCGCATCCTCTCGTGGCAATCCCGCTCGCCGGTCTTCACCGTCATCGGCCAGCGCATTCCCCAGACCCTTACCGTGATCGGCACCGCCTATCTCGTTGGCATCCTGATCGCCCTGCCCATCGGCATCTATTCCGCCTACCGCCAGTATTCGGCCTTCGACCAGGCGGGCACTCTCTTCGCGATGATCGGCTTTTCGGTGCCGACGTTCTTCTCCGGCACGCTTTTCATCATCATCTTCGCGGTCTGGCTGGGCTGGTTCCCCACCAAGTACGACACCCAGCTTGTGGTGAACGACTGGGCAAGCTTCGTGAAGCAGGTCCAGCAGATGGCCCTTCCGGTCATGACCCTCGGCCTTGCCAATGCCGCCGCGATCAGCCGCTACATGCGCTCGTCCATGCTCGACAACATGACGCAGGACTATGTCCGCACCGCCCGCGCCAAGGGCCTGACCGAGCGTGTCGTCGTCCTCAAGCACGTGCTTCGCAATTCGCTGATCCCGGTCGTGACCGTCATCGCCCTGGGAATACCCGCGATCTTCGGCGGCGCGATCATCACCGAGAACCTCTTCGGGGTGAACGGCATCGGTGCGGCACTGATCGGCGCGATCCATGCCAACGACATTCCGATGGTGCAGACCCTGGCCTTCATCTTCGCCGTGCTGATCGTGCTCTTCAATCTGATCGCCGACGTTCTTTACGGCCTTCTCGACCCAAGGATCCGCTATGACTGACGTCAGCAGCACCCCGCAGAAGCCGGCAAGCGCACGGCGTGAGATCTGGCAGCAGTTTCGCACGCACAAGGGTGCCCTCTTCGGGCTGATCGTGCTTAGTCTGCTTGTTCTGTTTGTCGTCCTCGGTCCGCTGGTCTGGGACCCACCCCAGCGCCTGTCCGAGACTATTCGCCTCAAGAACCAGGGCCCCTCCTTAAGCGCGCCTTTCGGGACCGATCAGCTGGGCAGGGACTTGCTGCTGCGCATGATGCAAGCGGGCCAGGTCTCGCTGGCGGTGGGATTTGTCGCCATGGTCATCGCCATCGTCTTCGGCACCTTCATCGGGATCATGGCCGGCTACTTCCGCCGCCTTGATGGCCCGCTGATGCGGCTGACCGACATGTTCCTGGCCTTGCCGCTGATCCCGCTCCTCCTCGTCATGGTGATGCTGTTCCGCGACCGCGTCGCTTCGATTCTCGGGCCTGAACTCGGCGCCTTCCTTCTGATCGTCTTCGCGATCGGCATCACGTCCTGGATGGCGACCGCCCGCATCGTCCGGGGCGAAGTGCTCACGCTGAAAGAGCGCGAATATGTCCTGGCCGCCCGGTCGATCGGCGCCCGCCCGAACCGCATCATCCTGCGCCACATCCTGCCGAACCTCGTCTCGGTCGTCATGGTTGCCGCGACCCTTGAAATCGCCGGCGCCATCATCACCGAAAGCGTCCTCTCATTCCTCGGCCTCGGCTTCCCGCCCGATTTCCCGACCTGGGGACGGCTCCTGTTCGATGGCCTGCAGTACATGCAGGTCTACCCCGAACGGGTGATCTGGCCGGGCCTCGCCATCTCGCTGACCGTGCTCAGCGTGAACTACATCGGCGACGGCCTCCGCGACGCACTCGACCCGCGGATCCGGGGGCGCTAATCGGCGAAGCGGTAGCTCAAGGCCGTGACCCGGCCCCGCCAATAGGGTTTTTCGCCCTCCGGCAGGACCCAGGCCACTTCGCCCGTCATCGGAACCAGCATGCCACCCTGGCGCTGATAGTCCGACCAGCGCCCCTCCCATGGCGTGGGCACGACCGCTCCCACCACCGTCCGCCCCCGCGCCTCGGCCCGGACCCCTGCGATCAGATCATCCGCCCCGAAGCGGAACGTCAGGCTGATCGTCACGTCGCCATCGGTCAGCGTGGCCAGCGCGCTCCGATCGTCGATGGGGGACCAGGTGACCCCCTGCCCCGGCAGAAGCGCTGTTGGATACCAGGCCGCCTCCGCCAGCCAGCGCATTGCCTCGCCCTGGGCTATGGCACCACGACCGCGCATCTCCGTCAGCTTGAAAAGCCCCAGGATCGCCGGCAGAAGAACCCCCTCGCCCGCAACATACGCATCGTGGACCCGCACCGGCACACCCGGAGCCATGCGTATGGTGCCATTCCAGACAAAGCCCGGCCGCGACGTCTCCACCTCCTGCTGCGAGGCGAACACTTTCCAGTTGTCGCTGGCCTCACCCATGTTGAACGTGCCGTCATGCGCCAAGCTGACACCGGTCACCAACGGCTGGCCCGGCGTAAGGGCCGCCTTGAAGAAGCGCTGGACCGGGGGTGGCAGATCAACCAGCACCGCCGGATCGTAGCGGCTGACGCGAAGCGGCGACCGCGCTGCCGCCAGGTCCGAGACCAGCCCCGCCGTCCGCTGCTGCCAGCGCCATCCGCCATAGACGGACAGCGCCGCCCAAAGCACGCCCAGCCCGACAAGCCCTGCAAGTCCCCATTTCAGCCAGGTCATCAACACCTCCACGATTGCGAAGGCATAGGATGCCCGGCAAAACCGTCGGCTACCTTGACCTTCGTCAACCCGCCTAGCTCATGTGGTTGCGGATACGGCGGACGAGCAGCCAGACGCCGATCAGCACAACGGGCGTCAGGATCGCCATCGTCTGGCCATGCGTCAGGTGCCATCGGTGGGCCAGAGGCTCGACCACATAGGCCAGCAGGTTCACCGCATAATAGCTGATCGCCACGGTCGAAAGCCCCTCGACCGTGCGCTGCAGACGCAGCTGGAGGTCGGCACGGCGGTCCATCGACTCAAGCAGCTTCTGGTTCTGCGCTGACCGTTCGACGTCCACCCGGGTGCGCAACAACTCGGCCGCACGCTCGGCGCGTTCGGCCATCGCCTTCAACCGGCTTTCCGCCGACTTGACCGTGCGCATCGCCGGGTCATAGCGGCGCATCATGAACTCGGCAAAGGTCTGCCGCCCCTGGATGCGTTCCTCGCGCAAGACCTCGATCCGCTGGTTGACCAGCGCCTCATAGGCCGCCGTCGCACCGAAGCGGAAGGAAAACTGCACCGCCAGGCTCTCCAGTTCCGCCGAGATCGTCAGAAGGTCATGCAGCGCCGCTTCCGGAGCGGGTTCGGCGTTGTCGAGGCTGGAAACCAGCGTCGAGAGCCGCGGGTCAAGCGCGTTCAGCCGCGTCGAAAGATCCCGCGACCGGATCAGGCCCAGCATCGACATCGCCCGATAGGTCTCGATCTCGCATAGCCGCTGCACGATCCGGCCCACCCGCCGCGGCCCGGTGCCCGGCCGGACAAAGACGGCAAAGCGCATATGGCCCGCCGGATCGATGCGGAAATCCCCCGCGATCACCGCGGCCCCGTCGACGACCCGGCTCACAGCCAGGCTCTCTGGCACGAACCACTCATCGACCTGCCCCAGCAGCTCTTCGTCCGTCGCAGGCAACGGGGCCACCCGCACCATGACCGATGTCAGCCGCTTTCCCGGAGCCATGGAAAGCCAGTCCTCGGGCAATACCTCGGCATCCGCCGGATCAAACGGCCGCTTGGCCAGCCCCCGCGAAAACGCGGTGTAGGTCACGAACTCGGTGTGGCTTTCCCATTTCAGCTCGGCCCGCCCGATCTGGCCCTGGAAATGCGTGGCACCCGGCTGGGGATGCGCACCGCCGTGCCGGTCGAGAAGCGCATGCAGATGCTGCAAGTCCAGACCCCGGTCCCGGTTCTGCGCCTGCACCGGTTCCTTGATCGCGACATATACGGCGGTCGAGGGCACCTCCAGCGCCGGAAAGGGCCGCGCATGCAGCTCGTTCACAGTGGCATAGCGAAGCGGATGATCATGGATCGGCGGCATTGGCAGGGTCTTTCAGCGCGGGATGTCCGAGAGTTAGGCCGCGACCCCCGACCGATCCAGCGATTTGCCGGAATACTTCCGTATGCGGTCGAAGTGTTGCGCAAATGCTCGGCTGCCTTTCTGCGGTCGCGGATTTCTTTTGCCCAACGCGTAGGGCGGCGGCGACCCGTGCGTATCAACCTCAGAACGACACAGCCGAAAGGACCCCAACCATGCGTAACCTCCTCCTCTCCCTGGCCTTGCCGCCCCTGATGCTGCTTGCGCCGATGGCAAGCGCACAAGACAACCAGATCATCGGCATGATCTTTGACCGGCTGGACAGCGACGGCAGCGGCGATGTCAGCCAGGCCGAGATCACCGCGGCCAAGGAACGCCAGTTTGCCAAAGCCGATACCGATGGCAACGGCCTGGTGACCGAAGCCGAGCTTGCCGCAGTCCAGGACCGCATGGCCCGCCTTGCGCGCCTCGGCAGCGACGGCCTGGCCGAGCGTGCGCGGCGGCTTGACCAGGACGGCGACAAGGCCGTGTCGCTGGCCGAATACACCGCGACGTCGCCGATCCTCACCCTCATCGACGCCGACGGTAACGGCGCGATCAGCCGGGCCGAGCTTGACCGCGCCCGCGCTGCCTTCCCTC
The DNA here is from genome assembly GCF_051645465.1 of Tabrizicola sp. Classification (GTDB taxonomy): domain Bacteria; phylum Pseudomonadota; class Alphaproteobacteria; order Rhodobacterales; family Rhodobacteraceae; genus Tabrizicola. The sequence goes on from NZ_JBOFBI010000093.1 coordinate 15,909, forward strand.
AGCAACCATGAAACGGAGCAGACAATGACCCATCTTGCAAAACTGATGATGCTTGCCACGCTTGGCCTCGGCCCGACCGCGGCATTGGCCGACGGTTATTCCGGCACGATCACCGGCGAAAACGGCGGCACGATCGTCTACAGCGGCGACTGCGACAAAGCCGAGGTCGGCGTGGTCTGCACGCGCGAAGGGGTGTGGACCGGCCCGAAGGGCTATACGGCCAATCGCAAGGTTGACAGCGAAGCGACCTCGACCGGCGGCACCAAGAAAATCACCACGACCGGCCAGTTTGGCCGCACCGTTACTACCATCCGTGAGTGGAACCGCTAACCAGTCCGGTTGCGGGCGGCCCATATGGCCGTCCGCAATCCCTTCGCCTAAGGTCTGCCCTGCATGTGCCAGGAGCCAGTGAGTGCCGCCAGCAAGCCAAGACGACGATGCGGCACTGCTCCGCGGTATCGCACAGGGCCGGGAGGCGTCCTTGGCGCAACTGATCTCCCGGCACGGCCGCGGCCTGACCGCCATCGCTGCCCGCTATCTTGGGAACCGCGCCGAAGCCGAGGATATCGTGCAGGAGGTCTTCTTCCGCGTCTGGCAGAATGCCACCCGTTTCGACCCGGCCCGCGCCAAGCCCAAGACGTGGATCTATTCGATTGCGGTCCGGCTCTGCATCGACCGGCTCCGCAAGCTGAAACTCCGGCGCCTTTTCGGCCTTGGCGCGGGGATGGATGCCGCCGAAGACGTCGGCGACCAGACCCCGGCCACCGATCAGGCCCTCGCCGACCGGCAGGCCCTGGCGCTGACCCGCAAGGCGATCAGCGCCCTGCCAGACCGGCAGCGCATGGCGATCCTGCTCGCGGCCGTTGGCGGGCTCGAAACCGCACGGATCGCCGAAACACTGGACATCACCCCCGGCGCGGTGGAACAACTCCTCGTCCGCGCCCGCCGCTCCCTCCGCGACCAGGCAGCACTTCATGAAGGACCCTTGCGATGACGACGCCCGACCCCGGCCCTACCGACGACGCAAAGCTTGACGCCCGCGTGCGCGCCGCCGCGGACGTGCCGTTCGACGACATCGCCGTCACCGAAGCCGTCCTGGCCCGGGTGCACGCGACCCGCCGAACGATCCCCGCGGAGCAGCGCAAAGGCTGGGCCCCGATCCTTGCCCCGACCGCCTTCGCCTCGGTCCTTCTGGCAACACCGTTCATCGTGGCGGGTTATCCCACGCCCGGCGATGGCGCCGACGCATTCCTCTTCAGCCTCGCCAGCGGCGACCCCCTTGCGCTCATCGCCGATGCCGGGCTTGGCCCCGATCTGATCTCGGTGGGGCTCCGCGAATGACCGGATGGCGGCGGGCCCTCTTCTGGACGATCCTCTGCCTCTCGCTCCTGGCGAACGCCGTCGTGCTGGGCCTGCTCCTCCGCCTCGGCAACCTGCGCGATGTCGCCAACGGCGGCAGCGAAGGCTGGACAGGCGTCCCCGCCGAAGCACGAAGCCTCTTCCGGGCAGAACTCGCCGAGAACCGCGCGGAACTCCTCGGACTCCTTACCGAACTAGGCCGCGCAAGGGCCGAGATGTTCACCGCCGCCGCCGCCCTCCCCTATGACCGCGCCGCGGTTGAAGCAGCACAAGCCAAAGTCCGCGCCGCCTCGACCGCCTTGCAGGCGAGATCTCAGCTCTTGATGCTTGATGCGTTTGATGAGGCCGCCAAGACGCCCTGACCTATTCGATCATCGGCAGTAGCGCATCCAGCGACTTCTTCGCGTCGCCATAGAACATCCGCGTGTTCTCCTTGTAGAACAGCGGGTTCTCGATTCCCGAATACCCCGTCCCCTGCCCGCGCTTCGAGACGAACACCTGCTTGGCCTTCCACACTTCCAGCACCGGCATCCCCGCGATGGGCGAGTTCGGGTCCTCCTGCGCTGCCGGGTTCACGATGTCGTTCGACCCGATCACGATGGCGACGTCGGTCGAGGGGAAGTCCTCGTTGATCTCGTCCATCTCCAGCACGATGTCGTAGGGTACCTTCGCCTCGGCCAGGAGAACGTTCATGTGCCCAGGCAGCCGCCCCGCCACCGGATGGATCGCGAACCGCACGTTCTTGCCCGCCGCCCTCAGCTTCCGCGTCAGCTCCGACACCGACTGCTGCGCCTGCGCCACCGCCATCCCGTAGCCCGGAATGATGATCACCGAGTCCGCGTCATTCAGCGCCGCCGCCACCCCGTCGGCGTCGATGGCGATCTGCTCCCCCGCAATCTCCATCGCCGGACCCGTGGTGTTGCCGAAGCCCCCGAGGATGACCGAGATGAACGACCGGTTCATCGCCTTGCACATGATGTAGCTCAGGATCGCCCCCGACGAACCGACCAGCGCCCCCACCACGATCAGCAGATCGTTCGACAGCGAGAAACCAATCGCCGCCGCCGCCCAGCCCGAATAGCTGTTCAGCATCGACACCACCACCGGCATGTCCGCCCCCCCGATCCCCATGATCAGGTGGTACCCGATGAAGAACGCAAGCAACGTCATCCCGATCAGCGCAAAGACCGACGCCGTCTGCACATAAACCACCAGCAGGAGGATCGACCCGATCGCCGCCGCCGCGTTCAGAAGATGCCCGCCCGGCAGCTTCTTCGCCTTGCCGTCGACCTTCCCCGCAAGCTTCCCGTAAGCGATCACCGATCCAGTAAACGTCACCGCCCCGATGAACACGCCCAGAAACACCTCGATCCGCAGGATCGTCAGCTCGACCGGGCTCTTGTGCGCGAGCAACGCCGCAAACCCCTCCAACCCAGCCTTCGCCGCCTCGTCCATCCCGGCCACCGAAGCGGCCTCGATATGCGCGTTGTACCCGATGAACACCGCCGCAAGCCCGACCAGCGAGTGCATCGCGGCCACCAGCTGCGGCATCTCGGTCATCTGGACGCGGGTCGCGACGACATAGCCGATCGCCCCCCCGCCCACGATCATGATCAGCGACAGCCACCAGTTGCCCGCGCCGGGGCCGTAGATCGTGGCCGCAACTGCCAGGGCCATGCCGACGATGCCATACCAGACCGCCCGCTTGGCGCTTTCCTGGCCCGACAACCCGCCAAGCGAGTAGATGAAGAGAACCGCTGCAACGACGTAGGCCGCCGTGGTGAATCCGTATTCCATCGCGGGCCCCTTACGACTTCTGGAACATGGCGAGCATCCGCCGGGTGACGAGGAAGCCACCGAATATGTTGATCCCGGCCATGAAGACCGAAAGTGCCGCCAGGATGACGACCAGCCACGACCCCGACCCGATCTGCATGAGCGCCCCAAGGATGATGATCGACGAAATCGCGTTCGTGACCGCCATCAGCGGTGTGTGCAAGCTGTGCGAGACATTCCAGATCACCTGGAAGCCCACGAAGACCGCCAGCGCGAAGACGATCAGGTGCGACATGAAGCTCGCCGGGGCATAAAGCCCCGCGAACAGGATCAGCCCGCCCCCGATTGTCAGCAGCCCCACCTGGTTCCGCGTCTGCGCCCTGAACGCCGCCACTTCCTGTGCGCGGCGCTCTTCCACCGTCAGCTCCTTGGCCTTCTCCTTCGGCTTCGCCACTGCAATCGCCGCGATCTTCGGCGGCGGCGGCGGATAAGTCACCGCCCCCACATGCGCGACCGTCGCGCCCCGGATCACGTCATCCTCCATGTTATGGTGGGTCACGCCATCCTTCTTCGGTGTAAGATCGGTCAGCATGTGCCTGATATTCGTCGAATAAAGCGTCGACGCCTGCGAGGCCATCCGGCTTGGAAAATCAGTATAGCCGACCACGGTCACACCGTTCTCGGTCACGATCTTCTGGTCCGGCACGGTCAGATCACAGTTCCCGCCCCGCTCGGCCGCAAGGTCCACGATCACCGACCCCGGCTTCATCATCTTGACCATATCCTCGGTCCAAAGCTTCGGCGCAGGCCGACCGGGGATCAGAGCGGTTGTGATGACAATGTCCATCTCCGGCGCAAGCTCGCGGAACTTCTTCAGCTGTGCTTCGCGGAACTCCGGCGAAGACGGGGCCGCGTAGCCGCCGGTCGCCGCGCCGTCGGTCTGGGTTTCGGAAAAGTCCAGGTAGACAAACTCCGCCCCCATCGACTCGATCTGCTCAGCCACCTCGGGACGGACGTCGAACGCCAGCGTGATCGCCCCAAGCGAAGTCGAGGTACCGATAGCAGCCAGCCCTGCCACACCAGCACCAACGATCAGCACCTTGGCTGGGGGCACCTTGCCCGCCGCCGTCACCTGACCGGTGAAGAAGCGGCCAAAGTTGTTCCCGGCCTCGATCACCGCCCGATAACCCGCGATGTTCGCCATCGACGACAGCGCGTCCATCTTCTGCGCCCGGCTGATCCGCGGCACCATGTCCATGGCGATCACGGTAAGGTTCTTCTTCGCCGCCGCTTCCAGAAGTTCGGGGTTCTGCGCGGGCCAGAAGAAGCTGATCAGCGTCTGCCCGTCGCCAAGCGCCGACAGCTCCCCCGGTTCGGGACCCCGCACCTTCACGACGATATCCGCCGCGGCGATCACCGCGCTGGCATCCGCAAGCACCTCGACCCCCGCCGCCGCATAAGCCGCATCCGAGAACCCGGCTTTCGCCCCCGCCCCAGACTGGATACACGCGCTATGGCCAAGTTTCGCCAGCTGGACGGCCGAGTCCGGCGTCATCGCGACCCGGTTCTCGCCGGGAAATACTTCTGTCAGCGCTCCGATCTTCACCCTCGCCCCCCGATCCTGTTCCTCAAGTCATAAACAGTCACGTCGCACTTATCACCGCGCAACAATATTTCAAACCCTGCATTTCTCACGCGTCGCCGCGTCACTTTCGCCCGATCCAGCGGTGGGTCCGCGCCGCCCAATC
>NZ_JBOFBI010000094.1:0-8237 GCF_051645465.1 Tabrizicola sp.
TCTATCTGTCCATTCACAGGCAAAACTCAGCGCAATTGCCAGACAGCTGAACGAACGACCACGCAAGACCTTGCAATATCAAACCCCAGCAGAGAGATTCGCAGAGTGTGTTGCGTCGATCAGTTGAACCCACCGCCCATGCCGGTCGTTCACTTTGCGGCGAGCCCATGTAGACTGGCGCTCGACGAAACCATGTGGTCGACAGGTCCATGTGAGGTTGAAACACGAACGGATCAACAATGCAGGCGTCATGCTGGAATGCCTCAGCAACGGAGGCACGGAAGGTTGCCCATTGGTCATCGTGCCGGGCCTTTTCGAAGGCGTGGACGATTGGCGCGACTTTGTCCGGTTTGTTTTTCCACGACCGGCGCATGTGATTTCGCTTCGGGGTCGGGGAGGCAGTGATGCACCCGCGAGCGGTTACGCAATGGCGGATCATGTCGGTGACATCCGCGCACTGATAGAGCATTGCGGCCTCCGCCGCTTCCACTTGCTGGGTTATTCTCGCGGCGTTTCTTACGCGCTGGCCACATTGGCGGGCTACAAAAAGTGCATCAATTGCCTTGTTTTGGGAGACTACCCAGCGCGGCATTCTCGGCTACCAGACGACTTTGCGCAGATCGTCGAACCGACTGTTTGGAGGGGCAGACCAACAGCTGACCGTATGCCCCGCCATGCTATCAAAGCGCTGCAAGCGGCATCTCATGGTGAAGACCTGATTGACTCCGTGAGAGAATTCTCCGGACCGATCTTGTTGCTGGCAGGAAACGCGGAACGCGGTGCTCATCTGGACGCTGAGGAGATCGAACGTTACAGCGGCGCAAATCCAAATGTGCAAGTTTGCCTCATAACGCAGTCTGGGCACGACCTTTTCTTGCCGGATCCCCAAGCCACTAATGCTCTGATTCAGAAGTTCTTGGATCAAAATGAACGCTAACAAACAACGAATCTACTAGGCCAACGGCCGCTTCGTCTGCTTAGCCGACATTCCCATTTTCCCGACGCCTGCCCGTCCCTTAGAACGCGTTCAGCACCGCACCCATGATCGTGCAGCCGACCACGCTGTTCACGCCATCGATCAGCGTCAGGGCGGGTTTCCGCATCGCGAAGCCATAGTTCATCGCGACCCAGGGCGTGATTAAGAAAGCCCCGACCCCAAGGCCCGCTACTGCTCCGCCGCCGACCGTCGTGACCCCCGATGTCGCGAGCATGTGCCGCATCATCCCTGCGACCAGCACCATGGCGACCAGGCCAACGATGTAGGGCAACGGCCCGGCGCTGCTGCCGTCCGACCGCGTGGGGTTTCCCTTGTCATCCAGCCGGACCTCGGCGGCGGCCACCCAGGGCTTGTTCATGGTGATGTACCAGACCGCCCCAAAAGCGAAGGCCGCGACTGCTGCGGCCAGTACGTTGACGATTTCCATTTTGTCCCTCCCGTCGTTTTCCGGGAAGGTGGCGCAAAATCAGCGGTATGGATAGCAAAATCTGTCGTCAGCCGATCCGGCCCCGGACCCCGCCAGTCTGGCCCCGGTCGAGGAGGAGGTGGTCCAGGAGGACGCAGGCCATCATCGCCTCGCCCACCGGCACGGCGCGGATGCCGACGCAGGGGTCGTGGCGGCCCTTGGTGATCAGGTCGACCTCGGCCCCGCCTTCGGTGATCGTCTGGCGCGGGGTCAGGATCGAAGACGTGGGCTTGACTGCGAAGCGGCAGACCACCGGCTGGCCGGTCGAGATGCCGCCAAGGATGCCGCCCGCGTGGTTTGAAAGGAACTCCGGCCCGTCCGGCCCCATACGGATTTCGTCGGCGTTCTCGACACCCGTCAGTGCTGCCGAGGCCATGCCCTCGCCGATCTCGACGCCCTTGACCGCGTTGATCGACATCATCGCCGAAGCAAGGTCGCTGTCGAGCTTGCCATAAAGCGGGGCGCCAAGGCCCGGCGGGACGCCCTCGGCCACCACCTCGATGACCGCGCCGACCGAGTTGTGCGACAGGCGCAGCTCATCCAGGTAGACCGCCCAGTCCGCCGCCGCTTGCGGGTCCGGGCACCAGAACGGGTTCTGCCCGATCTCGGCCGGGTCAAACCTGCCCCGGTCGATGGTCTTGACCCCCATCTGCACCATATAGCCGGTGATCTTCAGCCCCGGCGCCAGCACGGCCAGAACAGCCCGTGCCACACCCCCCGCCGCCACCCGCGACGCTGTCTCGCGTGCGCTGGACCGCCCGCCGCCCCGATAGTCCCGGATGCCGTATTTCTGGTGATAGGTGATGTCGGCGTGACCGGGGCGGAAGCTCTGAGCGATCTCGCCGTAGTCCTTCGACCGCTGGTCGGTGTTCTCGATCATCAGCTGGATCGGGGCGCCGGTGGTCTTGCCCTCGAAGACGCCCGAGAGGATACGGACCTCGTCCGCTTCCTTCCGCTGCGTGGTGTATTTCGAGGTGCCGGGCTTGCGCGCATCCAGCCAGGGCTGCAGGTCGGCCTCGGACAGCGCCACGCCGGGCGGGCAGCCATCCACCGTGCAGCCGATCGCCGGCCCATGGCTTTCGCCCCAGGTCGTGACGCGGAAGAGGTGACCGAAGGTGTTCAGGCTCATCTGGCGCACTCCGATTGCCTGCCGGGCATACAGTCGGCCCGGCCCTTGCCACAAGCCCCGGTGCATTCCAAAGGGCGGGAAAACGCGGTGAATGGTGCGGCAGCCTCACAAAGACGAGAGTTTTCTGCCCCGCCGGGGGTTGAAATGACGGGATACCGACCCAAGTGTGGCTTGCGGGCCGGGCCCCTCTGACGGCATGCGCTGTGATGTCGGACCGCATCGAGAAACAGTGCTCGATGTCATGCCCGGCAGTTTGCGCCTTAAGACGGCTGACCTCTCGACACCAATAATTGAGGCTAGAGGGATGGAATTCCTGTTTCTACTTTTCCTGGGCAAGCCGCTATGGATGTGGCTTGTGTTCCTTACGATCGTGGTCACGCTTATGGTGTTCGACCTTGGCGTGCTGAACAAGGACAACCACGAGATTGGCGTCGCCGAAAGCCTGAAGCTGTCGGCATTCTACATCATGATCGCGATCGCCTATGGCGGTTACATCTGGTGGTCCTGGTCGAACGGCACGCTGGTCACCAGCGACGGCACCAATCCCGTCGCCTCGTATTTCCAGGGTTACCTGATCGAGAAGGTCCTTTCGATCGACAACGTCTTCGTCATCTCGCTGATCTTCACCTTTTTCGCCATTCCGCGCAAATACCAGTACCGCGCGCTGGTCTGGGGCATCATCGGCGTCATCGTTCTGCGCGGCATCATGATCGCAATCGGTGCCGAGCTGATCGAGAACTACAAATGGATGACGCTGGTCTTTGCAGCGTTTCTGATCTTTACCGGGATCAGGATGCTGATGGCCACGGAAAGCGAGACTGATGTCTCCAAGAACCCGATGGTCGGGCTTGTGTCGCGGTTCATGAACGTGACCAAAGAACTGCATGGGCAGAAGTTCTTCGTGCGCCAGCCGCATCCGGTGACGAACAGGATGACGCTCTTTGCCACGCCGCTGTTTGTGGCGCTGATCGTGATCAACTTTGCCGACGTGATCTTTGCGGTCGACTCGGTGCCGGCGATCTTCCTGATCACCACCGACACCTTCATCGTCTACACCGCGAACATCATGGCGATCCTCGGCCTGCGCGCGCTTTACTTTGCGCTGGCGGCACTGGTGCACCGGTTCCACTATCTGCACTACGCGCTGGCCATCGTGCTGGTGTTCATCGGGCTGAAGGGCTTCTACAGCTACTTCTTCGGCAAGTTCGACCCGTACCTGTCGCTGGGCATCACCTTCGCGATCATCGCGGCGGGCATCTTCTACTCGCTGTGGAAGACGCGCGGCGATGGCGACGGGCATGCTAAAGCCGAAGTCAAATCGGCAGAGTGACGACGTCGCTTCGCAACAACAGGCGCCCGTCCCGAACCATCGGGGCGGGCGTTTTCTATGGACCGGCCCGCTACTCCGCGCCCTGCTTGATCTGCGAGGCCAGATCGTGGTCGCCGGGCACCCCCGCGATCCGCAGGACCGATAGTCCCAGGGTCACGTCCACCGTCCCATCCGGGCGGCGCGTGATCCGGGGCGGTTTCGGCCAGGCGGACAGGTCATAGACCTGCTCTGCCGCCCAAGCGCTTACATGCGTCACCCCGCCATAGGCCAGCACGAAGACCACCGCCCCCGGCCCCGGGTCGATCACATTGATGCCCGTCCCCGCATGCACGGTGTCGTTCCCGCCGCCGAGCCTGATCCGGTTCCGCCCCGGCCCGGTATGGACGACCGAGGACCCGTCCCCATCGATAACCTCATCATTGCCGTGGCCCGCTTGAATCCGGTTCCGCGCCGCCGTGCCGATGATCGTGTCGTCCCCGGTACCGCCGTCCAGCACATCGCGCCCGCCTCCGCCGACCAGCCGGTCGTTCCCGGCCCCGCCGTAGAAGAAATGGCGTGAGCTTTCGCTGACCGAAATCGCCAACAGCCGGTCATCCCCGTCACCGCCATAGAAGGTGGAGCCGCCGTACTTCGGGCCGATCATCACGTCGTTCCCGCGTGAGCCGCGGACGTCCACCATCACCCGCTCGGTCGTCTCGAAGGTGATCGGACTGTCGGGATGCGCCACGATCCGCATCGTCCGGGGCGCCTTCTTTGCGGCTTCGGTATCCTCGTGCCGGGCCAGGACGGTGGCGATTCGGATATGCTCGACGTTCATCGGGCAGTGGAGGACATAGCCGTCCGGCCCGCCCAGATACCAAAGCGTGTCGTGACCGCCGTCCTTCGTTTCGCGGATCTTCTCGGCCTCGGCGCCATAGGCCCAGTAGTTGTCGTTCCCGCGCTGGCCCTCCAACACCACCGACCCGTCGACCGCCATCATCGCGTTGACGCCATCCGCCGGGTTTTCAAACCCCCGCAGGTCCAGCCCAAGGTCCAGCGCACCCCTGACGAGCTCTTCCCGAAGCACATCCATCGGCGCGGTTGCGATCAGGTTTTCGGTCTCGCCGGGGTCGTTCTCGACGTCATAGACATGCTCTTCGCCGTTCGGGTAGCGGAAGTAGCGGTACTGACGGTAGCCCTGAACCGAGGGGCGGACCGAAAGCGTCCCGAAGACCGAGGTGATGGGCGATTTCGTCGTGTCGAACGCACCAAAGCTTGGGTCGATCAGCGGCAGAAGGCTTTGCCCCGACACCCAATCGGGCCGGGGCGGCAGGCCCGCAAGCTGCATGACCGTCTTGGGGAAGTTGTGCAAGGAAACCGGCAGGTCGATGACCTGTCCGTGTTCCATGCGTTGGCTCCAGATGCCCAGGGGCACATGGGCTGCGGAATCCCACTGGCTCATCTTGTGAAAGCTGTCGTGGTTCCCAAGGTTGAAGCCGTTGTCAGAGAGAAACACGACCGTGGTCTTGTCGCCCAGGGGTGAGGCCTCAAGCGCTGTCAGGAACCGGCCGATCTCATGGTCGACATGGCTGATCGCCGCGAAATAGGCCCTCACGACCTGCCGCCAGCCGTCGTCTCCGCCCTTCTCGGGCGTCCAGTTGCCGTTGGCGATATAGGCGGCCTCGTAGACGGCAAAGCCGGGCGGGGGGCCGTAGTAGTCTTCCGGCGCGGCGATGTCGGGCCAGCGGATGTCGGCGGGGTCGTAAAGCTGGTAGAACCGATCCGGGCATTCCAGATTGTAGTGCGGGTGCTTGAAGCCGAGCTGAATCAGATGCCGACGGTTCGGGTCAGCCCGGCCAAGGTGGTCGATCGCGTTCTGTGCGACCATGTGGTCGTAAAAGACCTTGTCCAGCGATCCGTCATCATCCGGGTGGTTGATCCCCGTGATCCCCGGCCCGCGGTCGAGGTAGTGCTTCGGTCTGTCCCGGCCGCCGCTGTCAAAGGCCGGAGGGTCCTCGTGGAACAGCACGCGGCGGTAGCGTTCGGGCATCGGCTTGTAGGTCGCATCGACCTTGCCGGTGGTGAAGTTGTAGAACCCCGCGCGCCGAAGGTCATAGGCCCAGGCCTTTTCCGGCGGCAGGACGTTGCGCCAGAAACGGTTGAGGTCGACAAGGCCAGTGCGGAACGGCGACAGCCCGGTCGCCAGCTCAGCCCGGCACGGCGCGCAAAGCGGGATCGTGGCGTAGGTATTGCTGAACCGCACCCCCCGGGCCATCAGCCGGTCAAGGTTCGGCGTCTTGATCTCCAGCCCGAACGTCGTCCGCCAGGTGAAGACATCGATCATGTCATCGACCCAGATGACACAGATGTTGTCCTTGGCGATGCTCTCAGCCGTGAAGGCCATCAGGGGCCGCCGTCTGTCAGCTTCAGCCGTGCAGGCAGCGCCCAGCGCCTTGTGGCCCCCCCGCCGAAGTCGCCACGGAGCGCACCCCGGTTCGCTGGATAGGGGCCTTTGCCCGGTTCCGCGGCATGGGCGTAGGTGACGAAGACCTCACCCTCGGGCCGCTTGGACAGGCGCAGGATCACGGCCTTCGGGTCCGACTTGTCAATCTCGACCCCCGTGATTTTGGCGGCGTTAGTGACACCTTCCAGCGCGAAGCCTGCCGTCTTGCCCGCGCCGAATGGGTCGCTTTTGTCGACCACCAGGCCATCCGAGGCCGCGCAGATCAACCGGATGTCCTTCCCTGCCCGCTCGGCGAGCTGGATCGTCGGGCAAAGCCAGCGCCCGCCCGCCTGCACGGCCAGCAGCGCCTCGGCCAGAAGCCAGGCCTTGGCCGCCCGGCCTGCGTCGGTCAGCCGTCCGGTGTCGTCGATCTCGAACGCATAGGAGGGCGCGGCAAAGACCAGCTGGTGATCGCCATGGTTCCACGACAGCTCCCACTGGCCTTCGAGGCCGGGACCGCGGGTGACGTCCTGCGTGCCGCAGTCGAAGGCCGCGAGGAATATGGGCCGCGCGAGGCCCCGCTTCGCCATGCCGCGAGTGATCCGCTCCATCAGCGCGATCATCCCGTCGCGGTAGGCCACGGGGTCGCCGGTCAGGTCTTCCAGCGTGTAGTCGAGCACCACCGCCAGCACCTGAGCGCCCGTGCCAAGTCGCGTCGCTCCCGCCTGCAGATTGGCGAAGGCCTGATCCAGATTGTTCACAGCAGTGCCACCGCCAAGCTCATGCGCCGTGGCCGAGGTATCCGTCTCGGCCCGGACCAGCATCAAGGGCAGCGCCTGATGCACCGCCCGCCGCCGCGCCAGCAGCTCGTCGGCCAGAAGCGCCTCGACCGTCAGCTCGCGCAGGGCCTCAAGGGCCGCCGTCGCCGGGGCCTCACCCTCACCCCCCATGCCCACCGCACCGATGTCGTCCGCCGGGGCCAGCACATGCCAGGGGAACCGCGCCGGACCGGGTGAGCCCAAGCCCGCCCGCGCGCCCCCGATCCCAAGGACCGCCAGCAGAGGCCCCCGCGCCTCGGCAATGATCGCACCGCCGTCGACATGCCTGCGATACCCGCGCGGCCCGTCCGCTCCCGGCAGGTTTGCCTGGAAGAACACCCAGTCCCCCTCCCGCCGCGGCGCCCAGAGGTCAAGATCATCCGGCAGGTCCGGAAGCGGCAGCGCCTCGCCCGCCACCGCGGCCTGAGGCTTCAGCTCCAGCCGCGCGGCGATATCGGCGATCACCTTGTCCGAGAGCCGCAGGATCAGGCCGGTCTCGTCATAGCGGATCACGTCGCCGTTCTCGGCCCGGATGATCACGCCTTCCGGCGGTATGGGTTTGTCTGCCATCTTCCCGCCTTCAGAACAAGGTCCGGAACCGTTCGGGCAGCCGGTAGACCCCCTTCGGCCGCGCCCCGCCCGGAGCCCAGTAGACCACCTTCTTCTCCCGCCAGCCGTCGACCATTTCCTTGCGGAACTCGGGGAAGTCCACCGTTTCCGCGCGTGGTTTCTCCTTCGAGAGCGCCTTGTACGTCTCCCACGCCGTATCCCAGCCGGTCTTCTTCCGCTCCACCTCCTCCAGCGAGCCGCTTTGCAGATCACGCTGCGCCCGCCGGGTCGCCAGGCGCTTTTCGGTCATGTCGTGATCGATGAAGCGCAGGTGGAAAAGGTAGAGATGCGGGTCCAGATGCAGGACCGGATGATTGGCGAAATGTCCGCCCGGCACGATGTCGATCTTGGTCGAGGTGATGCAGGGCTTGGCGTAGTTCGCGTTCAGCCGGAAGATGCGGCGGACGTCCAGGATGTTGCGGTCCGCAGCGATCGGCTCGGGTTCCAGCTTCGGGTTGTGCACCAT
>NZ_JBOFBI010000095.1:0-3647 GCF_051645465.1 Tabrizicola sp.
CCCGGATCACCCCGGAGGAGGCCGCCACTCACGACGCCTTCATCGCCAAACTCGGCGCTGCCGCGATCTGGAACAAACGCGCCTGAGGCTAAGCCGCTCCAACGCCAGATGCCCGCAGATCAGGTCCTCGTAATGGACAGCCCCCCGTCCACCAGCATCGCCGTGCCCGTCTGGAAACTTGCCAGGTCCGACGCAAGATAAAGCGCGGCCTTGGCGATTTCTTCGGGCTTCGAGATGCGCTTCAATGCATGCAGGCCGGTAACAAACGCCTGGGACTCTGCAGTGTTGTTCATCGACTGATACATGGTCGTATCGACGGCCCCCGGCAGGATCGCGTTGACCCTGATCCCCTGCGGACCGTATTCCGCCGCCAGCGCCTGCGTCAGGCCGATCAGTCCAGACTTGCTGGCGGCATAGGCGGCAACGCCCGGAAATGCAGCAGTGTGGCCGATGAAGGTCGAGGTAAACATGATCGCGCCACCACCCGATTTCAGCATCGCAGGCACCTGATGCTTTGCCCCAAAGAACCCACCAGTCAGGTTCACATCCAGCGCCTCTCTCCACCCCTGGGCCGAAATCCCGGATGTGGGGCCTGCTTCACCGATCATCCCCGCATTGTTGAACGCGATGTCGAGCCGACCGAAGTGATCAAGCGCTGCTTTGACAAGGGCGGCCGAAGTCGCTTCGTCGCTGATCGAGCCAGCAATCGCAACGGCACTGCCGCCATCGCTTTTGATCTGGTCGACAAGGGCCGACAGCTCGGCTGCGCGCCGTGCGCTGACTATGACTTTCGCCCCTTCGCGCGCGAAGAGAAGCGCCGTGGCATGACCAATTCCAGAGCTTGCACCGGTGACGATCGCAACTTTTCCAGACAACATCGGCATTTTCATCTCCTATTTATGTATCGAACGATACACTAATAGCAGTCTCGACAAGAAGGGCAATGCTTTTTATAGTGACCAGTATGGAAATAGCCGAAACGCAGAAACGGCCGCGAGGGCGGCCACGGGCCTTTGACCGCGAAGCCGCGCTTGACGCGGCCATGCGCGTGTTCTGGGCCCACGGCTATGACCGGACCTCGATCCACGATCTGACGGCGGTCATGGGGGTCAATCCCCCCAGCCTCTATGCGGCCTTCGGCGACAAGCGCCGCCTGTTTGCCGAAGCGACCAGACGCTACCAGGCAAAGGTCGGATGCTTTGTGGGGGCGGCCCTTGATCCAGAGGGCGATGCCCGAGAGGCAGTGGAACGACTGCTCGACACTGCCGCCGCCGTCTATACCGACCCCGATTACCCGCCGGGATGCATGGTGGCCCAAGCGAATGTGCCGGAGGACTGCGATACCGTGGCCGCCGACCTTGCGGCAGCACGCCGACAGCTGGCCGAGCGGATCACTCAAAGAATCCAACGCGACCGCCACTCCCAAAATGCAGAGAACGACGAGGCGGTCGTACTGGGACGCTACTTCGCGGCCGTCCTTCACGGGATGTCAGCGCAGGCGCGCGACGGCGCAGATCAGGAGTCGCTTCGCGCCGTTGCACGTCAGGCGATCCGCGCTTGGCCCAACCCGACCGCCTGAGGACGGGCAATCTCCCCACCCTCGCAAAAGAAAAACCGGCCCCGAAGGACCGGCTCTTCATCCGATGTCAGACCCTCAGTTCGGCTGCGCTGCGGGGGCCGCCGCCTGAGCCTGCGCCCGCCGTGCCAGCTCCTGCCGGTAAAGCGCCATGAAATCCACGGTGTCCACGTTCAGCGACGGGAACCCGCCGTCGCGCGTGATGTCCGAGATGATCCGCCGCACGAAGGGGAACAGCATCCGCGGGCATTCGATCAGCAGGAACGGATGCAGCTGCTCGTCCGCCACGCCCTCGATATGGAAGGTCCCGCCGTATTCCAGCTCCAGCAGGAACAACGTCTCGCCGTTGACCTTGTTCTTCGACGTCACCTTGAACTTGGTGATCACCTCGAACTGGTTCGCCACCGACCGCTTGCGCGCATCCAGGCTGACCGCCACCTGAATGTCGGGTTGCACTTCTGCGCCGCTCAGGCCTTTCTGCACCACCACATTCTCGAAAGACATGTCGCGAATATACTGGGCCAGCACCTGCATCTTGATCTGCGGCGGGGTTGCCGTCGCCGCCGCCCCATTGCTCGCCGTGGTTTCCTCGGCCATTTCGAACTCTCCTCGCCAAAATCTGCGGCGTTCCTATCAGGTCACCGCGCTGCCCTCAATGCCGTGTCCACCCCGATGGCTGATCCCGACGCGGCGGAAGGTCGCTGTCCTTCACCTCGCTCCAATCGCCCTCGATCACATCGGCGGTCGCGGTCCCGCCCATCGGCACCACCCTGATCCGCCGCGCGATCAGCGCAATCACGCCCAGCCGCACCGGCTTCAGCAGCAGCAACAGCCCCAGCGCATCGGTGAAAAACCCCGGCAACAGCAAGAGAACCGCCGCCATCACCAGGATCGCCCGATGCGCCAGCGGCGACAACGGATCCCGCATCTCGCGCATGTCCTGGCGCAAGGACACCGCCCCCGACACCGCCACCCGCTTCAGCACGAAAATCCCCAAGGCCGCCGAAACCAGCACCCAGGCCAACGTCGGCCAAAGCCCGATCGCACCGCCCAGAGTCACGAACAGCGCGATTTCGACCAATGGCACCGCCAGGATCAGCAGAAATATCCACATCGTCGGCCTCCATTGCCGCTTGCAAGCCCCCCGCCGGTAGACTTCGCCCGAGGCCCATCCTACATAAGGACGAACGGCGCATCCGCCAACCCACGCAATAACCCCCCAGAGGCCTCCGATGAACTCGTCCCTGATCCAACTCCTTGTGCTGGCCGGGATCGCCATTTTCCTGATCCTGAAACTGCGCTCGGTCCTTGGCACCCGCGACGGTTTTGAAAAGCCGCCGGTCCCGCTGGAAGACGTCCGCCCGCAGGTCAAGCGCAACTTCGACGTCATCGAAGGTGGCCCCGACCGTGACATCACCGACCATGTCGGCGACGGTTCCGACGCCGCCAAGGCGCTGATGGCGATGAAACAGGCCGAACCCGGCTTTTCCGTCACCCCCTTCCTCGAAGGCGCGCGCGGCGCTTACGAGATGATCCTGATGGCGTTCGAAAAGGGCGAGCTTGACCGCATCCGCCCCTTCCTGTCCGACGACGTGGAGGCGACCTTCGCCGAGGCCATCGACCAGCGCGAAAAGGACGGCCTGACGGTCGAGGCGACCTTCGTCGGCATGAAGGAGCTGGCCCTCCAGGACGCGACCTTCAACCGCGACAGCGGCATGGCCGAAATCTCGGTGCGCTTCGTCGGCGAGCAGACCTACATCGTGCGCAACAAGGCCGGCGAAGTCGTCGAAGGCAGCACGAAAGAGATCAAGCGCCAGCGCGATGTCTGGACCTTCGCCCGCCGGATGGGCGTCGACGATCCGAACTGGCAGCTTGTGGCCACCGGCGACTGACCCCTTGGGATGCGCCGCCCGTTCCGCATCCTTGGACTTCTGGCGCTGATGGCCGCGCCCGCCGCCGCCGAGGTGCTGGATTTCGAACAGCTCGACGGCTGGCGCGACGATGCCCATGCCGAGGCGCTGGTCACCTTCCTGAAAACCTGCGATCTGCTCGACGCGCCCGAGTGGGGTCC
>NZ_JBOFBI010000096.1:0-10287 GCF_051645465.1 Tabrizicola sp.
AAGAGAAATCGGCAGCCCTGCGCGAGCGGTCCGAAGCCGACCTCCGCGGCGCGATCACCAACGATTCGATGACCGACGAGGAAAAGCGGCTTTACCAGGAAGAACAGGACCGCGCCGAGGAATCGGCCAAGCTTCGGGACGAGGACTACCAGCTCGCCTATGCCGTCGACATCATCAAGGGCCTGACCGCAATGGCCTCGGAAGCGCCGTAAGGGAGACGGGCGGGGCCAAACAAGCCCGCCCACCGCCATGACCGACCCCGAAACCCTCCCATACCGCCCGTGCGTCGGCGTCGTCCTGATCGACGCCCGCGGCATGGTGTTCGCGGGCCAGAGGATCGACAGCCCCTCGCCCGCCTGGCAGATGCCGCAGGGCGGGATCGACGATGGCGAAAAGCCGAAAGAGGCCGCCTTCCGCGAGCTTTGGGAGGAAACCGGCATCACCCGCGACCTGGTAGAGCCGGTCGCCAAGACCCACGGCTGGGTGACCTACGACCTCCCGCCCGAGCTTCTGGGCAAGGTCTGGGGCGGCAAGTACCGGGGCCAGAAGCAGAAATGGTTCCTCTTCCGCTTCAAGGGGAAGGACAGCGACATCAAGATCGCCACCGACCACCCCGAGTTTTCGTCGTGGCGCTGGATCCTCGCCGACGAGATGGCGGCCAGCATCGTCCCCTTCAAACGCGCCGTCTACGACGAGGTCATCCGCAGCTTCCGCGCCTATCTGGCGTGACCTCCGCAGATTGACGCAACGCAATGCGTCCGTCCACAGAATCGGGCAACCTGGCATGGTGGTCAGCGAAGGGTTGAACCATGCGCGTTGCTCTGGCCGTCTCACTGGTCTTCCTGGCCCTCTTCATCGTGCCCGTCATCGTCTACGGCACCCTGTCGCGCTTCACCGGGCTGCAGCCGCCGGGAGATGACCCTTCGGCCTTCCTCGCCGGGGTCGCTGTCTCCAAGATCGGCACGGCCATCGCCTTTGTCGGCATCTGGCTGATCGGCCGCGAGACCCTGGGGCCGCAATGGGCCGTCTACGTCCTCCTCTGGTGGGGCATGTTCGTCCTGGGTGAAGTCGGCCAGGCCATAGGCCCCGAATACAGCTGGTCCGAAGCCATTGCCGGGATCGTCTCGGAGACGATTTACCTGCCGCTCGCCGGCCTGATCGTGACCCGCCTGCTCCCAGCTTAGGGGCCAGAAGGAAAAGCGTTCCGCGACTTCCGTGGATTTGCGCGGTTTGAAGAAAACCTGCCTCAGACCATTCCGCAATCCAGAACCGTGGTCCTGCAGCGCCAAACCAGACGGCATTTCCGCCCTTTTTGGCGCGGCCACCCCACACTCGCTTGAACTCCGCCCCATTGTCGGGCTACGGACCCGCCCAAATGGCGGCTTCGCCCGCGCTGAAAGGTTGTATCCATGTCCCTTCCAAGCCATGCCCCTATCCCTGAGCTTTATGTCTCCCACGACTCCGCCCAGAAGCTGAAGATCGAGGCCGGGCAGCTGCCGTCGTGGGACCTGACCCCGCGGCAGATCTGCGATCTGGAGCTTCTGATGAACGGTGGCTTCAACCCACTGAAGGGCTTCATGGGGCAGGAGGATTATGAGGGCGTCGTTGAGAACATGCGGCTGGCAGACGGCACGCTTTTTCCGATCCCGATCACGCTGGATATCTCCGAGGCCTTCGCCGAAAAGGTCGCTCCCGGCCAGGACATCGCCCTTCGCGATCAGGAGGGGGTGATCCTTGCGATCCTCTCGATCAGCGACAAGTGGGTTCCAAACAAGGCCAATGAGGCCGCGAAGGTCTTTGGCGCCGATGACCTTGCGCATCCGGCGGTCAACTACCTGCACAACACGGCCGGAAAGGTCTACCTCGGCGGACCCGTGACCGGCATCCAGCAGCCGGTGCACTACGACTTCAAGGCCCGCCGCGACACACCGAACGAACTCCGCGCCCTGTTCCGCAAGCTCGGCTGGCGCAAGATCGTCGCCTTCCAGACCCGCAACCCCCTGCACCGCGCCCACCAGGAGCTTACCTTCCGTGCAGCACGCGAGGCGGAAGCGAACCTCCTCATCCACCCGGTCGTCGGCATGACCAAACCGGGCGACGTCGACCACTTCACCCGCGTCCGCTGCTACGAGGCGGTGCTGGACCAATACCCTGCCCAGACGACCGCGCTTTCCCTCCTCAACCTCGCCATGCGCATGGCAGGGCCCCGTGAGGCGGTCTGGCACGGCATCATCCGCAAGAACCACGGCTGCACCCATATGATCGTGGGCCGCGACCATGCGGGGCCGGGCAAGAACTCCGCAGGCCAGGACTTCTACGACCCCTACGCCGCGCAGGAGCTTTTCGCCCAGCACGCAGCCGAGATCGGCATCGTGATGGTCGACTTCAAACACATGGTCTATGTCGCCGAGAAGGCCCAGTACTACCCGGCGAACGAGGTCCCCGAAGGCTCGACCGTCCTCGACATCTCCGGCACCGAGCTTCGCCGCCGCCTGCGCGAAGGCCTTGATATCCCGGAATGGTTCAGCTTCCCGCAGGTGGTGTCGGAACTGAGGAAGACCAGCCCCGCGCGGTCGAAGCAGGGCTTCACCGTCTTCTTCACCGGCCTCTCGGGCAGTGGCAAATCCACCATCGCAAACGCCCTGATGGTCAAGCTGATGGAGATGGGCGGCCGTCCCGTGACGCTTCTGGACGGCGATGTGGTGCGCAAGCACCTCAGCTCGGAACTCGGCTTCTCCAAGGAACACCGCGACCTCAACATCAAGCGCATCGGCTATGTCGCATCCGAGATCACCAAGAACGGCGGCATCGCGATCTGTGCGCCCATCGCGCCCTACACCGCCACCCGCCGCGCCGTGCGTGAGATGATCGAAGCCTTCGGCGCCTTCATCGAGGTGCATGTGGCAACCCCCATCGAAGAATGCGAACGCCGCGACCGCAAGGGGCTCTACAAGCTTGCCCGCGAAGGCAAGATCAAGGAATTCACCGGGATTTCAGACCCCTACGAGGCTCCGACGGCCGCCGAACTGGTCGTGGACACCGAAAACGTCGATGTCGACCACTGCGCCCACCAGGTGCTTCTGAAACTGGA
Source organism: Tabrizicola sp. (assembly GCF_051645465.1). Lineage (GTDB taxonomy): Bacteria > Pseudomonadota > Alphaproteobacteria > Rhodobacterales > Rhodobacteraceae > Tabrizicola. The sequence continues at coordinate 3,092 of NZ_JBOFBI010000096.1, forward strand.
ACAGATGGGGCTGATCAAGGCATGATCCGCCTTCTCGCCATCACCCTTGCACTTGGCCTCGCCCCTGCGGCGCAGGCGCAAGAGTTATCGCCCGAGGAATTCCAGGCCCGGACCGAAGGCCGCGCTTTCGGCACCTACTTCGCCGACGGCACGCTCTTGGGGATCGAGATCTTCCTCAGCGACCGTCAGGTGATCTGGCAGACCATCGACGGGCTCTGCCAGAAAGGCATCTGGCAGGTGCAGAACGGTTACGTCTGTTACCTCTACGAACAGGTGAACCCCGGCCACTGCATGATCTATCGCGCCGAAGGCGACGTCATCATCGGCCGCACCGACTATGGCGAGGATTTCACCCTGCGGCAGGGGTCGAAGGACGACGTGACCTGCCCGACGGACGAACCGCTCCTCTCGCTGGACGGTGACGTCGGCCAGTATCTACCGGCCCGCTTGGAAGCTTCACCGATTTCGGCGGAGTGACAACCGGCCCTATTCCGGCTTCATCATCCGCCGGATCAGCCCGTCCTTCAGGACGAAGTGGTGGTAGATCGCCATCAGCGAATGCCCCAGTACGACAATCATCAGCACATTGGCGAACAGCCCATGGATGTCGCCGTTGTCCATGCCCAGAAAGAAGATGCTGATCCCACCCAGAGGCACGCCGATCATCAGAAGATAGATCAGCCGATGCCCCCAGACGGCGGCCAGCACCTGCAGGCTGCCAGGCGTGCCGGGTGCCGCCGGTGCCCCGCGCGTCAGCCGGATGATCAGCCGCACGACGACCAGCGCAAGGACCGCCAAGCCAAAAGCGACGTGCGGGACGAACCCCGGTGTGGCGCCCTTTTCCATCGCCTCCCGGGCCTCTTCCGCCCCTTCATGGGTAAACCATGCCAGAATGATCAGGATCGCTATCAGCCAATGCAAAGCGATCTGAAGCCCGGAATACCCGCTGCGTTCAGCCATGGTCGCCTCTCCTTCTGACAAAGGTTGCAGGCACAGGCTGCGGCTTCCCTTGCCCGAAGTCCAGAACTCTTGCGGCGGCCCGGTCCCGACGGAAGGACGGCGCTTCCTTGCCAGAGCGGACCCCACCCCGTTGCCAGACCCGCCCGTCCGCGCTTTCCTGGGCCCATGCTGCGCCCGGTCGCCCTCCTTTGCCTCCTCGCCACTTCGGCCCTGGCCGAGCCGAGGACGATCACCTTCGCTCCCTCCGATGCCGACTTTGCGAACCCCGAACGGGGCTGGTGGCTCTTTGCCGCCGACGACTTCGCAAAGGCCACGGAAGACGACATTGCCGCGACCGCAGCCGAAGGCATCACCGTCGCCTACGGCATCGTGCGGCTGGACGACTACCGCGACGGACCGCTGCCAGAGCAGCTCCTGGCAGACCTGGAAAGCCGCTTCGCCCTGGCGCGGAAGCATGGCCTCAAGATCATCCTGCGCTTTGCCTACAACTACCCCGGCAGCTCCTTCGACTATGAGAACGCCAAGGACGCCCCCCTGCCCGTGGTCCTGGACCATATCGACCAACTCGCCCCGGTGATCCAGGCCAATGCCGACGCCATCGTCGCCATGCAGGCAGGCTTCATCGGCGCCTGGGGCGAGGGGCATACCTCATCCAACGGCCTCGACACGCCCGAGGCGAAGGCCGCCATCCGTGACGCCCTCTACGCCGCCGTGCCCGACACGATCCCCCTGCAATGGCGCTACCCGCCCGACATCCTGTCCTGGACCGGCGACACCCGCATGGGCTTTCACAACGATTGCTTCCTGTCCTCGCCCACCGATGTCGGCACCTATGACGAAGACGAAGGCATCCGCCAGTCGCAGCGCACCGCAATGGCCGCCCTGACCGACCGTACCTACTTCTCAGGCGAAACCTGCGACGCCGATGCCGACGCCACACGCACCGACTGCGCCTCGATCCTGAACGAGGGGGCAGAGTTCCATCTGTCAGCCCTCAACCGATCCTACTATGAGGCGTTCCACGAGGCCTGGAAAGCCGAGGGCTGCTACCCCGAGGTCACCCGCAAACTCGGCTACCGCCTGCGGCTGGTCGAGGCCGAGGTGGATGGTGACCTTTTCCGTCTGGTCATCGCCAATGACGGCTGGGCGCGGCCGGTCCACCCGCGTGTGATCTGGCTGATCAGCTATGCCGGGGAAAAACAGCTCGGGGCGGTCGAGCTGACCGGAAAGCTGGCTGAACTCGGCGCAGGTCAAGAGAAGACGTTCTACGCTGCCCTACCCGCTCCTGCCGAGGCCGATCGCCTGTGTCTGACCGCCCCCGACACGAACCCGCGGCTGGCAACCGACCCCCGCTATGCGATCCGCTTTGCCAATGCCGATACCGAAGGCCAGGCCTGGGACCCGGCCCTTGCCGCCTTCTGCTTCGACCTCGAATAGCCTAGTGCACGCTTACCGGCGTGAAGTCATGCTCGCGCGCCAGATGGAACGCCAGCTTCCGGTCCGCCACCAGCGCCAGCCGCCGCCCATCGACCCCGTGGACCGAATAGACCACGTCCACCTCGCCCATCTGCTCGCGCACGTCGTCGGGCAGGTCATCCACCGCGATCTCGCGCACATAGACGATCCGGTCCGCGCCTTGCGGCAACCCGCCATACGGAGTGTTCATTTCTTGATCCCTTCCTTCTGGCCCATCTTTTCAGATGCAGCATCCTTGCGACCGATCCTGATTGTCTGAACCACGGTTTCCGGCACATGCCTGCGCAGGTCGACGTGCAGAAGCCCATGCTCCATGGTGGCTCCGGCAACCTCGACCCCATCGGCAAGCACGAAGCTGCGCTGAAACGCGCGCGCCGCGATCCCCCGGTGCAGGAACACCCTCTCGCCCACATCGTCCGCCTGACGGCCACGCACGACCAGCTGCCGGTCCTCGACCGTGATCGACATATCCTCTTCGCGGAACCCCGCGACAGCCAGCGTTATCCGGTAGGCGTTCTCTGCCACCGCCTCGATGTTGAAGGGGGGATAGCCCTCAGCGCCCGATTTCGCGGTACGCTCGACCAGCCGTTCCAGCTGCTCGAACCCCAGAAGATAGGGATGGGCACCAAAGCTCAGTTTCGTCATCGGTCAGTCCTTGTGACAAGCGACTTATCGCGCGCGGCCCCGCAATCGGGCACCGCACATCGGGAATATGGGCCCGGCAGCGCCGCCCCGCAAGGCCTGCTTCCAAACCCTTAAGCGCGAACTTATGCAGAAACCTTCACCTTTAAGCACTGCTTTCCTATATGCTGCACGAAAGGCAGGAATCGAGTCGCCCCACCATGAACGCCCCTTCCGAACTCAGTTTCGATGAGATGCTGCGCATCAAGCTTGAGGTGCTCCGGCGTGAGCATCGTGATCTTGATCAAGCCATCCACGCCCTTGAGGAAACCGGTCGCCCGGATCAGCTGACCCTGCGGCGGCTGAAGAAACAGAAGCTGTCGCTCAAGGACCAGATCGTGAAGATCGAGGACGAGCTGATCCCCGACATCATCGCCTGACCTGCCATCACGGCAGTGTTTCGGGCGTCGGCCACAGCCCTTCAGCTTTCGCAAGCTTGATCATCGCCTCAAAGATCATCCCGTCATCGGCATAGCCCGTAAGGTCGTAAAGCTGGTTGTCCTGCGCTTCGGTGAAACCGCTCATGACGGCGCGTCTGGCCTCCGTGTCGCGCGGATAGGGGGCGGGGAAGACGGCCATCCCGCGTTCGATCGCCGCCGCGTGTTCGGGCAGGCCCATGCGCCGCAAGGCATCGCGCACCTGCGGGGCCACGGTGCCAGATGCGTTGTAGAAGAACTGGTGCGCGCTGCCATTCAACGACTCGGCGATAAAGAAATCCGTCACGATCAGATCGACATGTGCTTGGGGCAAGCGGGCCAAACTGGCGTCCGCTTCCGCCGCATCCCACCAGTCTCCGGCACAGCCACCGATGTTCTGCGACAGATAGGTGAGCAGGGCATAGTCGTCGGCCGCCAAGACCATCTTCTGGTAGCGGGCCTTCAGCGCCGGTTGCGTCATGGCCAGACTTTTTGCAGCCTCCAGCAAAGGGGGCTCTGCCGCTTCAAAGCGAGCGGACAGGTCGCGCAAACCGTCGCCAAGCACCGGATCAAGTTCATTTCCCTGGTCATCGGACCACTGATGATACCGCGCTTGCGGATCATCGCCCCAGATCGGGAAAAGCGCCTTCGCCGCTCGCAGGATTTGCGCGTGTTCGGTCAACCCGCGCCGATCCAGAACCGCAAGCCAGTCGTCAAACATCCCTGCCGAGTCATGTGTCGTCAGGGTCAGAGCCGCATTGCCCCCTTGCGCTTGCCAAGCCAGCAACCCAAGCAACCGCACATCCCGTTCCACCGGATCAAGATCTGCCGTCTCTGCCAATACAGTGTCGCGATAGGCCTTCGCCAGCGCCGTTGGATTTTCGAGAGCCGCCATCACGTCCGTGTCGCTGCTGGCAATAGCCAAATAGTAGGCCACGGAGAGGAGTGCCGCCTCGGTTTGAATTATCTCAGTCACCGGATAGGTAAACTTGGCACCCGCCTTGCACGGGTCGGCTGCAGCAGGCAAAGCCGCCATGACACCCGCCGCCGTCACCGCCACAAGCCGAGCCAACATGCCAAACCTCTCCTGAAAACCTACCTCCATATTCCGCGCTTTATCCGTCCCAACAAGTACGAACCCCAGACCTGCTTGCCCCGGCCAACCGCACGCCCGACCAGCGGGCGCTGCGGCGGCTGAAGAAGCAGAAGCGACCGCCCGAGGATCAGATCGTGAAGATCGAGGACCAGCTGATCCCCGACATCATCGCTTGAAGTACCGCTGCACAATCCCGGTGATGTTGTCCTTGGCCAGGCCTTCGGCAATCGCCGCCTGAAAGACATCCGCCACCAACCGCGTCACCGGCAGGGTCGCCCCTGTACCCAGCGCGATGTCAAGATCCTTGGCCACTAAATCAATCGGAAACGCGGGTGCGAAGTTGCCCGCCAGCATCGCCGCCGCCGCGCCCTTGACGGCAGGGCTGGCGACCGGTGTCGCCCCAAGGATTTCGACCGCACGGGCCGGATCGATCCCCTTCGTCTGCGCAAGCCCGATCAATTCGGCCATCGCCGCCACTTGTGCTGCGAAAAGGCTGTTCACCATCAGCTTCACCGCCGCACCCGCGCCGGGGCCGCCAGCATGATGCACCGCCCCTCCCATCGCCAGCAGCAGAGGCTCGACCCGCGCCAGCACCTCCGGCTCGCCACCCGCCATGAAGATCAGCTGTCCCGCCTCGGCCTGCGGCCGCGATCCGGCCACGGGGGCATCCAGAAACGCCACCCCCCGCGCCGCCGCTGCCCCATGCAACGCCCGCGCGGCATCCGGGCTGATGGTCGAGGTCTCGATCCCCACCGCCCCCGCAGCCATCGTCGGCAGCGCGGCACCCCAGACCGCAGCCGAAGCCGCATCGTCCCGCAGGCTCGAGATCACCACCTCTGCCCCGAAGGCCGCCGCATCTGGAGTATCGGCCACCATCGCCCCAACCAGCGGGCGAGGCGTCCGGTTCCACACCGTCACCTCATGCCCCGCCGCCACCAGCCGCGCCGCCATGCGTGATCCCATCGCACCCAGCCCAAGAAATCCGATCTTCATCGCCGTTCTCCCAAAATGAAGGGGCCGGGGCCTGGCACCCCGGCCCACCGTTTCATTCCGCCGCGATCCGCGTCGCATCAGCCGTCCAGGCGAGCGACGGGTCAGACATGAACCCTTCCTTCGGCGTGTGGGTCAGGTGGTTCGTGTAGTTCGAGATCGTCTTCGTCGCGATCACCGTCACCACCTCCAGCACATTCGCGCGGGTGAAACCTGCCGCAAGGAAAGCGTCGACCGCCGCATCGCCCGCATGGCCCCGCGCTTCGACAACCTCACGGGTGAACCGAGCCAAGGCGGCAAGCCGAGGGTCGGATGGCAGCTCCCCAGCCCGCAACGCTGCAACTGTCGCCTCGTCCATCCCGGCGGCGCGGCTCAGGTAGGTATGCCCCATCGTGCAGTACTCGCAGCCGTGGAACACGTTCACCACCTGATAGGCCACCTGGCTCTCGACGGGGGTCAGGGTGGACTGCGCCACCAGCCCGAACAGAGTGTCATAGCCGATCAGCGCCGCCGGGCTCTCCGCCAGGATAGCGTGCAGCTTCGGGGTGAACCCCCAGGCCTTCGTCACCGCCGCCAGCTGCGCCTTCGCCCCCTCGGGCGCCGTCTCCACCGTATGCAGATCAAACCGGGTCATCGTCTCTCTCCTTGGCATGAAGGCCCCAGCGGCCTCTGATGACCCCGTTGTATTCCTTCATCTGAGGTCGAAAAACGACTGGCTTGCCACGATATTCATGCACATACTGCACGAATGAACCTGGCCGACCTCACCCTCTTCGCCGAAACCGCCCGCCTTGGAAGCTTTGCCGCCGTCGCCAAGGCCCGCGGGACCGACCCTTCCACCATCTCCCGCAAGCTCGCCGCACTCGAGGACAGCCTCGGCGTCCGCCTCTTCCAACGCACGACCCGCAGCCTTTCGCTGACCGAAGCCGGAGACCTCTACCTCGCCCGCGCCCTGCCGCTGATCGAGGAACTGGCCCGCATCGGCCAGGAGGCCCGCGAAACCCGCGCCAGACCCACCGGCACGCTCCGCCTCACCGCCTCGGTCACCTTCGGCCAGGCGATGATCCTGCCGCTTCTCCCCGCCTTCCGGCAGGCCTACCCCGACATCCGCCTCGACTGCCTCTTCACCGACCAGAACCTGGACCTGATCGCCGACCGCATCGACCTTGCCGTCCGCCTTGCCCCCGCGATCGAAGGCGACGTCATCGCCTCGCGCCTGATGACCACCCGCTACCGCGTCGTCGCCTCCCCCGGCTACCTCGCTTCCGCTCCGCCCCTGAACACCCCCGAGGATCTTGCCCGCCACAAGCTCCTCCTCTTCACCATCCGCCCCTTCCGCACCCGCTGGCTCTTCCGCGACACGACCGGCACCCGCGAAGTCCCTGTCACGGGTGACCTCACCCTCTCCCCCGCCGGAGCGATCCTTGACGCGGCCCTAGCCGACCTCGGCGTCGCCCTCCTGCCGAACTACCTGACCGACCCGATGATCCGCGCCGCCCGCCTGACCCGCCTCCTGACACCATGGGAGGTCACCGCCACGACCTTCGACACCGGCGCCTGGCTGGTCTATCCCAGCC